>JAJXXG010000674.1 GCA_021781255.1 Acidobacteriota bacterium | reverse complement strand
GACAGCGCTCCACAAAAACCTGGAAAGGGAGAAATGCAATGGCAAAGATACTGGTGCTCTACTACAGCACCTGGGGACATATAGAGACGATGGCGGAGGCGGAGGCCGAAGGCGCGCGCAGTGTCGTCGGCAGTACAGTCGCATTGAAGCGTGTGCCGGAGACGATGCCCGCCGAAACCGTTGCCGCAATCCATGGCAAGCTGGATCAAAAAGCACCTGAGGCCGATCCCGATGAGTTGGCAAACTATGATGCCATCCTGTTTGGCACTCCTACTCGTTTTGGCAATATGGCGGGACAGATGCGAAATTTTCTGGATCGCACCGGAAACCTTTGGCAGCAAGGCAAGCTGGTCGGAAAGCTTGGCAGCGTTTTTGTCAGCACCGCCACCCAGCATGGTGGCCAGGAAACGACAATCACATCCTTCCACACTACTTTGCTGCACCATGGGATGATCCTTGTAGGTGTTCCCTATTCGTGTCCGGAGCTAATGAACATGGAGGAGATCGCTGGCGGCAGCCCGTATGGGGCGAGTACACTTGCCAAAGCAGATGGCAGCCGTCAGCCCAGTGCGAACGAGCTGGCGATTGCCCGCTTTCAGGGAAAGCATGTAGCAGAAATCGCTCAGCGTCTTTTCGGTTGAAAGGCCATGCAAGAGAACCATGCAAGAGAACCTATGACGCGACTTCGTCGAATGAATTTTGAAGAAATTGCCTGAAAATGAGAAATTGAAGATGTTCAAGAAAATTGCGGTGGCATTCGACGAGTCACCTGAGGCGGAGCGGGCCTTCCGTTCCGCCATGAACCTGGCGCAGCTTGCTTCTTCCGAAATCTATCTTGTCACCGTCATTGAGAACTTCCCCGCCTACATGAGCTATGTATATGCCGAAGCTCCTGGTGTCCCAGCACTGCTGAAAGAGCAGCGGCGCGCGTTCTATATCGATCTACATAACAAGGCGAAAACGGAAGCCGAACACGCTGGAGTACCCCTACGTACCGCACTCGTGGAAGGTGATGAGGTAGAAGCATTGTTGAAAGTACTGGACCGAATACAACCGAACCTTTTGGTCGTTGGACTCCGACAAGGGCAGGGCATGATGGGCAGGATTCTGGGCGGAACGGCCCATCGGATAGCGTTGCATGCCCAATGCGACATTCTTGGCATACGTTGATCGATTTGCCTCGGCTTCCGAGAGAATGAAATTTCCTTCTGATCTGTACGGGAAAAGGAATTTGATCTCAAGGAACCAATTCACAAGTTTCTATCAACCTTCAGTCGTCAATCACGCTCCGATTCGGAGGAGTAACAATTCGATTTGGAGTTGCTCATGCATCCAGCACCATATCCAACGCTGTTCATTCCGCATGGCGGCGGCCCATGCTTCTTCATGGACTGGGACCCACCCGATACTTGGAAGCGTATGGAGAATTGGCTTCGATCGCTGCCTGGCACCCTTGGGACGAAGCCCGACGCAATCGTCATCATCTCCGGGCATTGGGAGAGTGCCCGGAGTTTACGGTGAACGTTAATCCGGCCCCGACGCTGCTTTTCGACTACTCCGGGTTCCCTCCGCATACGTATCAGCTTACCTATCCGGCACCTGGTTCCCCCGGATTGGCCGCCCGGGTGCAGGAGTTGCTTGACCGTGCTGGCATTGCTTCCGACACGGAGTCGAAACGCGGCTTCGATCACGGCGTATTCGTGCCGTTGAAGATCATGTACCCCGAGGCGGACGTGCCGATCGTGCAGCTCTCCTTAAAGCGTGGCCTCGACCCTGCAACCCACCTGCGAGCCGGACGTGCCCTGGCTCCATTGCGTCTCGAAAATGTGCTGATTCTCGGCAGCGGCATGAGTTATCACAATATGCGCGGATTTGGGCCCTCCCATTATGAGGTGTCCAAGGACTTCGATGGGTGGTTGACAGATGCGGTGACCGTTGCTTCGGGTGAGCGGGAAGGCCGACTGCTCGACTGGCAACGCGCCCCGGCGGCTAAGATTGCTCAACCTTATCCGGACCATCTTTTGCCTCTGATGGTCGCGGCCGGGGCTGCGGGACCCCGCCGCGGAAAGCGTATATTTACAGATACAGTTATGGGCGTCGTTGTATCTGGGTATCGGTTTGGATGAACCCGCGCGACATCACTCGATGTCATACGCTGGAGGCGGGCGGAGCCTGTCGCTGTGTTGCACCGAGCGCTTTCAATATGAACGTGGACAGAAATTGTGCTTCACCTTCGGCGGAATGGGAATTGCGCATGGGCCTTCGCTCATTGACCCCACGAATCAAATCCATCACGGACCACGCGGCAGCCTCAATGTCTTGTTGCGGAATTTCTTTTCTGTCTATAGCTGTTGTCAATAAACCGATCAGATAGTCCACCGCCTTCTGCTGCCATTTCAGACTCCTGCGCCGACTGTGATGCTCACGATTCAGGCTTAACATGACTTGATATAGCTCTTGGTTCTCTTTCCAGAAACTCATGCGCACGGCAATAAAGGCTGTTAA
>JAJXXG010000596.1 GCA_021781255.1 Acidobacteriota bacterium | reverse complement strand
AGCGCACTACCTCGATGTCCAGATAATCATCGGTAAAACTCAGTTCCTCGCTCAGCGGAACGTAGGTGTCGTGATCCTTCAGCAGCGCGCGCAGAATGTTGGCCAGCTTCACCGTCATCACCCTCGCCAGTTCCGGGTTCATGCGCACCAGCGAAGCAATTGAATTCAGCGTGTTGAAAAGAAAGTGCGGATTGATCTGCCGCTGCAGCGCGTCCAGCCGCGCTTCCAGCAGCAGGCGCTTCTGCTCTTCCAGCTTGATCTCAATGCGCAGCGCATTCCACACCTTCAGCGCAATGCCCACCACCATCGGCGCGCACAGCCACACCAGCACCTGCAGGCCCCACACGTCTGTATTCAGCGCAAACAGCCGCCGCGGTCCCGTCTTGTGCGGAAGATTGCGGCTGACCCACTCGCGGCAGATCTCCATGGCCGCAATCAGAAACAGCAGCAGAATCTGCCTGTCGATGCGCGGCTTGCGCAGGTTGCGCCGCACCCACCGGTAGAGACTCAAATCGATGAACGGAGTGAACGACCAGATCTCATCCTTCTCCACAAAGCTGCCCAGGATGCCCGCGCCCAGACCCAGTGCCACATTGAACGGCAGCGCAAGGTACTCATGGTGAATCACCGCTGGGAATGACAGAATCACCCCGCCCACCATCGCCCATCCCGGGCCCAGCAGCAGCCCCAGCAGAATCACCGTCTCAAAGGAGAGATCGGCAGCCAGAAAGTTTGGCACAGTCGTCCGCACCCAGACGCCCAGCGTCAGCGGCACCAGAAAGAATGCCAGCAAAGCCGCGGTTTCCCGATGCCGGCGCTGCTCGGCAAACAGCAGCCGCTGGAAGGTCCGCGACCGCGCCAGTGCGCTGGCCACCGAAGCGGCCACGCCAAGCTTCACCAGCAGCGTGATAAGAATCAGCTTGTTATCAACCACGCAATCAATGTATCGCGCCCGGCGCCTTATGCGGAAAATCACTGCGCCGGATGCATGAAAAAACCTTCTCCCTGGACCCACGGCAGCAGAGCAGTCAACAGACAAAGTAAAATGAAGGCATGGGATATGAGAGCGTAAAGAAAATCTCCGAAGCTGACTTCCCTTCCCGCTGGGGACACTTCCGCATTCTGGGCTTTGAGGGCACGCTGTCTGCGCCGCGCCCCTGCGACGAAGCCATGCCAAATGAACAGGGCAAAGGCGATGTGGAAGGGCTTGTTGCCCTCGTGATGGGCGACATCCATGCTGCGCCGCCGCTGGTCCGCATCCACTCGCAGTGCCTCACCGGCGACGTCTTCGGCTCGCTCCGCTGCGATTGCCGCCTGCAGTTGGAGCTGGCCCTCGGCCTCATCGCGCAAAAAGGCGCCGGCATCCTGCTCTACGAGCAGCAGGAAGGACGCGGCATCGGCCTCATGGCAAAGCTCAGAGCCTACGAATTGCAGGACCAGGGACTCGACACGGTGGAAGCCAACGAGGAGCTGGGCTTCGCCGCCGACTGCCGCGCCTACGAGTTGCCCGCCGCCGTGCTCAAGCTGCTCGGCCTCAGCCAGGTCCGCCTCATCACCAACAATCCCGAAAAGGTCGCCGCGCTGCAGTCGGCCGGCATCACCGTTACGGAGCGCGTCTCCGCCGAAGTCGAGCCGCAGGAAAGCTTCGAGCGCTACCTGCGCACCAAGCAGGAAAAGATGGGGCACTTCTTCGACAAGATGGACGAAATCAAGAGCCTCTGACGCCTCTCGCGAATCCTGAGGCGGGATTGGCAGCATGCTGCGTTCCGCCCTTTGTGAAACAGACTTCACTGCCACAGTCAGATCGCAAACGAAGCCGCGATGCCCTCTTCCCCGGCCTCACTCCCCCTTTCACCGTGGTTCACCGGAACAAGCCACTTCCGGTATGCCGCCAGATGTCCCCGCGCAGCATCGAAGTACAACTGCCGCAGCGCGTGCGTAACCGGGCCTATGGCCGCATCTCTCACCGGGCGATGATCCACGCGCACCACCGGCTCCACGCCCACCGCTGTTCCCGTCAGGAACAGCTCATCGCACACATACAGCTCGCTCCGGTCGACGGCCCGCTCCACAACCTGCATGTCCAGCTCGCGTCGCGCCAGTTGCATCACTGAGTCGCGCGTAATGCCCTCCAGCACGTTCTCATGCACCGGCGGCGTAATCAGTACGCCCTTGCGAACCATGAAAATGTTGCACGTTGATCCCTCGGCAACCTGGCCGCTCTCGTTCAGCAGGATGGCCTCGTCATATCCATTGCGCTTTGCATCGTCGCTGGCCAGAGCGCTGTTCACATATGCGCCGCAAATCTTCGCGCGCGCCGGAATCGCGTTGTCCTCGATGCGTCGCCACGAGCTTACCCCCGCATGCAGCCCCTTGTCGGCGTGCAGATAATCGCCAAACGGCAGCGCAACAATAGCGAAAGAATCCTGGTCGTCCGGGCGCACGCCCACGCGCTCCGCGCTCTTGTAAGCCAGCGGCCGCACGTACACATTCGTGCTGAATTTATTCCTCCGCATCAGCTCCACCGTGATGCCGCTCAACTCCTCCGGTGTCGCTGGCACATCGATGCGCAGAATGCCGCAGTTCTGCTTCCAGCGCTCATAGTGCTCCACCGGGCGCATCACAAAAAGCTCCTGCGAAGTCTCATCCCAATACGCGCGAATGCCTTCAAAAACGCCCGTTCCGTAATGCAGCGCATGTGTCAAAATCCCCACGTGCGCATCGCGAAGCGGAATATATTGCCCGCCAAAATACACAATCAGGTTCGGATCAGCCTCAGCCTTCATTGCACACCTCCAGGCGCGATTCCCTGTAAAGTTCCCGCCCGCGCGCCAGTGCGCGTTCGTCCAGCTCAACCCAGCGCGGACTCTTCACCAGCCGCTTCAGCGCCGCGTCAATGCTGGCCTGCGGCAGCGCGCCCGCAATCTCCAGCAGCGCGCCAAGCATCACCATATTGGCCGCGCGCGCATCGCCCAGTTCGTCGGCCACGCGCGTAAACGGCAGCGCCAGCACATGCACGTCCTTCCGCGCGCAATCCTCGGGAAATGCATCGCCGTTATAAATCACCCATCCGCCGGCGCGTACGCTCCGGTCGAACTTGCGCAGCGATGGCTCATTCATCGCCACCAGCACGTTCGGCACCGTCACCAGCGGCGAATCAATCGGCTCGCGCGAAAGCCGCACATGGCAGTTCGACGTGCCGGAGCGCATCTCCGGCCCATACGACGGCAGCCACGACACCTCCAGCCCCGCGTCCAGCCCCGCCTCGGCCAGCACCTCGCCCAGCAGCAGCACGCCCTGCCCGCCAAAGCCCGCCACCCTCACGTGCAGATCCACATGATCGGCCCGCGCCAGCAGAGATGCATTGCCTTCAGGAAGATCCTCGTGCGCCACGCCAATAATCTGCGGAATCCTGTCGAGCGCAGGCGGCGCCTCGTGCGCTGGCCACGCCTTCGCTTCCTTTGTGCGATCGCGATAGACGCCCAGCGGAAATGTCTTCTCCATCACATCCCGCACCCAGTGCTGCGCCTCCACCGGCTGCATCTTCCACACCGTCGGACACGGCGAAAGCACTTCAATCAGCGAGAAGCCCAGCCCCTTCGTCTGGTTCTCCATCGCCCGCCGAATCGCGCGATTGGCCTGCGCGATCTGCTTGTTGTCGCCCAGTCCCACGCGCTCAATGTAGACCGGAGCCTCCAGGCTCGCCAGCAGCTCGCTCACGTGCAGCGGGTAGCCCTCATTCTCCGCGCTGCGGCCCAGCGGAGTCGTCGTGCTCTTCTGCCCCAGCAGCGTCGTCGGCGCGTATTGCCCGCCCGTCATGCTGTAAATGGCGTTGTTCACAAAAATCACCGTGACATTCTCGCCGCGATTCGCCGCGTGCAGAATCTCCGCCGAACCAATCGCGGACAAATCCCCGTCACCCTGGTACGCCACTACGATGCTGTCGCGATGGCTGCGCTTCAGCGCCGTCGCCACTGCCGGCGCGCGCCCGTGCGCCGCCTGCACGTTGCCCACGTCAAAGTAGTAGTACGCAAACACCGAGCAGCCCACCGGGCTCACAAGAATCGTCCTGTCCTGAATGCCCAGCCCATCAATCGCGCTGGCCAGCATCTTGTGAATCTGCCCATGCCCGCATCCCGGACAATAGTGCGTCTGGTGCTGCAGCTCATCCTTCCGCGCATAGCTCTCGTAGAACGACTTCGCTTTGCCGTGCACCACTTCGTATGCCGTAATCACTTCGCTAGACATGAGCCATCTGCTCCTCATCCAGTGCCATCGCCGGCAGGTAACGCCGCGCCACCTTGCGCACAAACTCCAGCACCTCTTCATGCGACGGCACATTGCCGCCCACGCGGCTCAGGAACTCAACCGGCCGCACTCCATTCAGCGCCAGCCGCACATCCTCCACAAGCTGCCCCGTGCTCATCTCCACCACCACAAACACGCGCGCCCGCGGAGCCAGCCGCTGAAAATGCTTCGTCGGAAACGGAAACAGCGTAATCGGCCGCAGCAGCCCCACGTTCATGCCGCTCGCGCGCGCCTCCGCGGTAACGGCCTTCAATATCCGGCCCACGATGCCATAGCCCACCAGCACAATCTCCGCATCCTCCGTGAACCACTCTTCGGCGCGCGTCTCGTTCTGCTCCGCGAGTATGTACTTCGCCTCCAGGTGCCGCACATGCGCTTCCAGATCGTCACTGCCCATGTGCAATGAAGTAATCAGATTGCCGCGCGACTCAGCCGTGCCCGTCACCGCCCATTCCGGCACACGAGGCTCCGTAGCCGCCTGCGGAAACTCCACCGGCTCCATCATCTGCCCCACAAAGCCATCGGCAAGCAGCATCACCGGCGTCCGGTAGCGATCCGCCAGCTCGAATGCCAGCGCCGTCAAATCAGCCATCTCCTGCACGGAGTGAGGCGCCAGTACAAGCGTGTGGTAGCAGCCATTGCCGCCGCCCTTCACCGCCTGGTGATAGTCGCTCTGCTCGGATGCGATGTTGCCCAGCCCCGGCCCGCCGCGCGTAATATCGGCAATCACGCACGGCAGCTCCGCGCCCGCCATGTAGCTGATGCCTTCCTGCATCAGGCTGATCCCCGGCCCGCTCGACGCCGTCATGCAGCGCACGCCTGCCGACGACGCGCCATACAGCATGTTGATCGCCGCAACCTCGCTCTCGGCCTGCAAGAACACCCCGCCCACCTGCGGCAAATATTGCGCCGCGGCCTCTGCAATCTCGCTCGCCGGCGTGATCGGATACCCATAGTACGCACGGCATCCGGCAAGAATCGCGCTCTTGACAATCGCCTCATTGCCCTTCATCAGTTGCTTGCGCATGCCATCGCTCCCTCAACGCCCGCGTTCACTCCGCGTCCCGCGCCGGCCGCGCGATTCATCGCGCGCAGCACCGTCAGCGCACCCGGCTCCGGACACACCATGAAGCAAATGCCGCACGCCGTGCAGCCCTCGCCCGCATACGTCGCCGTGCGATAGCCATAGTGATTCAGCTTTTCGCTCATGCCGATCACCCTCGGCGGACACGCCTCCACGCACATGCCGCAACCCTTGCACTCATTCACATCCACCCGCAGCAAACCCCGGCTTCGCTTGATCGCTTCCATCCGTCCCCGCTCCTTTCCGCCTGGCCGCGAGCCCTCAGGCAAACGCGGCCACCGCGGCCTTGCGCTCCAGGTAGTGCGCTCGCACCGCAAAGTCTTCCAGCTCCTGCCGAAAGCGCGGCTCGGCAATCGCAATCAACGCCTGCGCGCGCTCGCGCAGCGTCTTGCCGTGCAGATACGCCACGCCATGCTCGGTCACCACGTAATGCACATCCGCGCGCGACGTCACCACGCCCGCGCCCGGCTCCAGCACCGGCACAATGCGCGACACCGCCCCGCGCTGCGCCATCGAAAGCAGCGCAATAATCGGCACGCCGCCACGCGAGCGCGCCGCTCCGCGAATGAAATCCACCTGCCCGCCGAACCCGCTGAACGGCCGCGTCCCCAGCGAGTCCGCGCACACCTGCCCCGTCAAGTCCACCTGCAGCGCGGAGTTGATCGCCACCATCCGGTCGTTCTGCGCCACAACAAACGGATCGTTCGTGTAGCTGATCGACCGGAACTCAAAGCTCGCATTCTCGTGGATAAAATCAAAAAGCCGCTGCGAACCCAGCACAAACGCCGCCACCGCCTTGCCCTTGTGCAGCGACTTCCGTTCGCCGTTGATGACGCCAGACTCCATCAGCTCAATCACGCCGTCCGAGCACATCTCCGTGTGAATCCCGAGGTCCCGCTTGTCTTCAAGGCACGCCAGCACCGCGTCCGGTATGCCCCCAATCCCCGTCTGCAGCGTCGCGCCATCGGGAATCAGCGAGGCCACGTTCCGCGCCACGCGCAGGTGCAGATCCGTGAACGGCTCCGGATGCATCTCCAGCAGCGCGTGCGATGTCTCCACCACCGCCGTGATGTGGCTGACGTGGATAAACGTATCGCCCAGCGTGCGCGGCATCCGCTCGTTCACTTCCGCGATCACAACCTTCGCAAAGCGCGCCGCCGTCAGCGTGCAGTCCACCGTCGTGCCCAGGCTCATAAACCCGTGCGCGTCCGGCGGAGAAACCTGCATCAGCACCACATCCAGCGGCAACTGCCCGCTTTCAAACAGACCCTCAATCTCGCTCAGGAAAATCGGCGTATAGTCCGCGCGCCCCGCCGCCACAGCTTCGCGCACGTTCTCGCCCAGAAACAATCCGCGATGACGAAAATGCCCTGCGTATTCGGGCTTCGTATAATCCGCGTTGCCCAGTGTCTTCATGTGGATAATCTCCACATCGCGCAGCTCCGCCGCACGCGCCACCAGCGCATCCACCAGCACGGAGGGCGTCCCGCACCCTGACTGAATCCATACGCGATCACCGGAACGCACAGCCTCCAGAGCCTGCGCGGCGCTCATGCTCCTGGCTCGAAATTCATCGCTCCACGTCATGCTCCTGCGCCTCCCCTGACACTGCCCAATGTGCGCTTTCCCATCCATTGCCGCATTGCTCGCTTGCCTCCCGGCCTGCTGTCGGAACTTCTCCCAAGCCCGATGTATGTTCCTCCATGTCACAAACGACTTCAGTGATGCGCATCACCATCCCAATTTGCATATTTCATGCAAATAAGAACTCCACAGCGTACATTACGCGCATTTTGTGCAACTTTTGTGCGCACCCGTTCCAGCCTCGGCAGGCCTCCGGCGCAACGACAATAAGGTTTTTATAATCAACTATTTCAGGGAGAAATGGGGCGCGCAGGGCCGCGCGCCACCGGAGCATGGCCGCCCCCGCGCAGCGCCGCGCGAGCCTTCGCCCCACCCAACTCGCGCTTTAACTCATTGATTTATAAGGAGAATCTCGAAAAGCCCGCCGCGGCAGGGACAACCCTCAGCCGCGCAGCGCCCGCAGCACTTTGGCCGTCGTCACCACCTGGCCAACGTGCCGCTGCGTGTGGTCGGCCACATGAATCAGCGCGCCGCCAATGGAGGTAGGCAGTTGCTTCCGTCCCACGCCGCGAAAGGTGTTGAAGTCCGCCGTGGCCAGCACCTTCACTCGCTCCCCCGCATCGCTGAACGCAGCCCCCACCTCGGCCAGCAGCTCGGCCAGCGTTTCCTCGCCACCCTGCTCGCCCTTCAACGCCGCCAGTTGCTCGGCAGAGATCGGCTTCCCCTCCGCATAGCTCAGCAGCCGGTCCGTTGCGCGGGCAACGTGCTTCAGGTGGTAGGAAATCGCCGTCAGCCCCAGCGGCTCAGAGTGGACCTCGGCATCCGTCAGCCCCTCGGTCCATTTCGTCAGGTCGTCCAGCGCCAGATCGAAGGCGTGCAGTACCGCGCGACCCACCGCCGGAACCTCCGCATGCGTTCCGCGCAGCCACGGCTCAACATAGGGACCCGGTGCAGTAGATGTACTCATCGGGGAAAGTCTCCTTCTCTTGAAAATTCCATCAGGAAATCTGCCGGCGTCACAATCCGAATCCCGCGCCAAGGGTGCAACACAAGCAGGTCGCGGTCGCTGCTTACCAGTATCTCGGCCCCGGCCGCCAGGCTCAATGCAAGAATCGGATCATCCTTTGGATCCCGGCACACGCCGCTCACAGCGAGCAGCAACTCCTTCGGCACCGTGCAATGTACGGAATCTCGTCTCAGCTTCTTGACGAATTCCGAGCGCACATCGAGATCGACATACCGGTCAAACTTCTTGAGCTTGAGTACTCGATCCAGTTCTCCCAGCGTCTCTTTGCTTACAAACACATGATGTTCCAGGATTGCCACGAGGAAAGCCCGCTGAGGAATCGCATCCGCGCGAAGCGCGGCACTCACCAGAGTGCTGGTATCAAAAACCACATGCTTGCTCATCGCAACTCATGAACCAGGCGAACCACCTCTTCGTCGGTTAGCTGTTTGGCCGCGGGCTTCATGCTTTTCTTCGCCTTCTTCCGCCACGCCTCCCAGTCTGCAGCAATCTTGCTGCGCCTCGCTGTGCGCGCGGCTTCCAACTCTTCCATATCGCGCGGCGACACCACCAAGGCCGCAACCCGCCCATGTCGAGTGATCACCACGGGCTCCCGCTGCACCGCGTCCAGCAACTGCCCAAACTGATTCTGTGCCTCGGCTGAAGTCTTGGTAATCATTGCCAGCCTCCGTTATAGCTATTCTAGCTAAAATAGCTACTGTCGCGTAGAGCAATTCTCTCTGAGGACTATCGCTTAAGAATGCCCAGAAGATCGTAATCCGGGCAGTTCCTTCGATCGGGAGCAGCGAAGAAGCAATACCGAATGTTCGTGAAGACCCATGAAGACCTTCCCTTCTTCAATTCCACGATTTCGCTTCCCTGAGGAATGTTCGCCTTGCACCGGTCACCCTTTACCGCAACTTCATCGACGAGATACCGGCCCTGTGCGTCCTGATTGCCCCAGAAGGGGTCGAAGTCCAGATTGCCTAGTTCGCGGGTGGCCTTCATCTGCTTTTCTTCGTCAGAAAGCAGGCGGTAAAGCTCTGCGCTCAAGACGGAGCGCTTGTGTTTCACAACCGTCCAGACATTGGGCTCTTTTCTCAAATCAAAATTCAGATTATTTGCCTCATCAGCGAACCGGTTCCAGTACCAGTCGTAAAACTTCTGCACGAATTCTTTGCATGATCGCTCGTCAGCGCTCAGTACACGCTCTTCAATCGGCTGAGCTTGAGGCTGCGGTCTGGAAACTTCTCCGCCGGTTGCAGGTGAGGTCTGGCAGAACGCGCTTGGCGTGACCGCAAAGACCACAAAAAGCGCGCACAAGGTTGTCGCCAAACTCGTTTGCATCATGCGGTTCTTACCCCGCGCTCTTCACGCGCACCACCGTGATTTTGGCAAAGCCTTCTTCAAACACCGGCGGCTTCAGCTTCTCGGCCATCTTGCGCATCACCTCTTCGGCCACCATGCGGTCGCGCGAGCGGTTCCGCTCCAGGCACACCTCCAGCGGAACATCGAAGAACACCGCCTGCACCTCGTAGCCGAAGCTCTTCGCCATCTTGATCCACTGCCGCCGCTCATGGATCGACAGATTCGTCGCGTCCACATAGTTCCATGGCATCCGTGCAATCAGCCTTGCCCGCAGCAGCGAGCGAAGCGTGGAGAACACCAGCCCCTGGTAGCGCTGCTCCTCCACATCGTCGAAGAGAATGTTGCGCAGCAGGTCGCTCGACAGCGGAGTCACCCCGCGCCGCCGGAACCACGTCGTCTTGCCCGATCCGGGCAATCCAATCGCCAGCACCACATAGCCCTTCGGAGCCTGCGGCGAACGCGAAGCCGCCTCGGCCTCCGGCGGAGGCACTGAAGGCGACTCGGGCTGCGTCTCCATTTCAAGCCGCCCCGGTTCCGCGGGCTCCGGCCACTCGTGCTGCGCCGGTTTCGGCTGCGGGGCCGGACGCTGCGGCGCCTGGACCCGCGGCGCCGCGGGCGGCGTTGCTTCCTCGGGATAGTGCGGCACAAGTGGCCGTGGTTGATTCGGAGGGATTTCCTGACCGATCTTGCCAGTGGATTCCGATAGATTTGGGGGGCGTTTGGAACGTCGTCTCATGCCGCTTTGAACACCTTCGTATTGATACCGGGATACCATATTTGTGCAGGGCGCTGCAAATGCTGTGCATCTCGTCACATACCGCCCAGCACTCAACTCCCCACAATGGTCAGGACATTAGTCCGCGCAGAAGCAAAGATGAATGCGTTTTTATTTCGTCTCTCCAGCCGCAGATGGTACG
>JAJXXG010000781.1 GCA_021781255.1 Acidobacteriota bacterium | reverse complement strand
ACGATCGAGTAAAACGCGTAGACCGGCAGCTCGCCAAGGTTATGCGAGATGGGCACCACCGGCACCGGCGTGTGCAGCCAATAGGCGGCCATGTGGACGATGGCGAAGAAGATGGCCAGGCCGCAGAGGGCCACGCCCACGTCAATGACGATGGGCGCAGAGCGGGCTGTGACAAGCGTGCGAGCGAAGGGCTGCTGAATCTTCACACGTAACCCTCGTCGGTGATCTCCTCCTCCAGGGCGTCTGGCAACACAAAGCGGCGGCGCCCGGCGTCGAAGTCGAAGAGCTCAGCGTAGCGGCCCCAGGTGATGGCGGTTTCCATTTGTCGCTGCGCCTCTTCTTCGCTGAACTGCTCGTCGAGCAGATCATGGAAAAAGTCCTCAGAAACGGTGTGGTCTGTTTTCGAGTCGAGGGTGCGGCGAATCTGACGCAGCAGCAGGATGTGCTCAAGTGCCGCGTCGCGGAAGAGCTCTTTCTGGCGCAGGATTTCTGACTCTGCAAACTCTGAACCGCTGGGCGTGATGGCCGCATCGCCCTCGTCGACGGTGAGAAAACCGAGAAGCTGCGCCGCGTCGACGATTGGCAGCAGGTCGTCAATTTCGAAGGCGAGATCGTCAGCCAGGCGATAGATGTCATCGCGTCCGCCCTTGTCGAGTAGCAGCTCAAGCAGGCCGGCGATGCCGCCCGGGCGCGCATGAGGCAGCATCTGGTAGCGCATCTGGCGCTGGTCGCGGACGCGCGGGCCGGCCAAGGTGTCTGGGGCCGCAGCGGGCGTCACGTCTGGCCGCGTGAGCACCTTGTAGATGTAGTCGACCAGCTGCGTGAAGGCGTCGGATTTGCGATCGCGGGGCTGGGGAAGCGGCACACGGAAATCCGTGCGGATGTGGCCGGGGTTGCGGCCGAGCACGATGATGCGGTCGGCCAGCAGCACAGCTTCCTCAATGTTGTGCGTCACAAGGAAGACGGCCTTGGTGGGCATCGTCTTGTTTTCCCACAGCTCCAGCAGCTCGCTGCGCAGGTTCTCAGCGGTCAGCACGTCCAGCGCGGAAAAAGGCTCGTCCATGAAGAGGACTTCCGGTTCCACGACAAGAGCGCGGGCGAAGCCGACGCGCTGGCGCATGCCGCCGGAGAGTTCCTTGGGATAGGCGGCCTCGAAGCCGTCGAGGCCGACGGTGTCCAGCATCTTCATGCTGCGTTCATGGCGCTCTGCGGGTGGAACGCCGCGGGCCTTCAGCGGCGCCTCCACGTTTTCGAGAACCGTGAGCCAGGGGAAAAGCGCGAAACTCTGGAAGACGATGGAGACGTTGAGATCCGCACCGGCAATGGGTTTGCCGTGCCAGTAAACCTGCCCGGCCGAAGGCCGCGAGAGGCCGGTAAGCATACGCAGCATGGTGGATTTGCCAGAGCCGGAGGGGCCGAGCAGCGCGACAATCTCGCCAGGCACAATACTCAGGTCTGTCGCTGAGATGACCTGGATGCGGTTCTCGCTCGGCTGAGCATAGTACTTCTCGATTTTTTCGGCGCGGATGATGACATTTGTCTCCGCTGCCTGCGGGATGGCCCGGGTTGCCGTTTCCTGCATAAGTCTTCTCTCCGCATGCGCTCCGCCGCTGCGCGTGGAGGCAGTGTGTACCAAGAGTTTAGGATTGGCAAGTTGCTGCCCGGTGAATGCGTGTGCGAGGCCGAAGAAGGGAACCGCCGAGGGCGCCTCCGTGGTCCGGTTCTCTGGAAGTGGTCCTGTTCGAGAGCGTATCATTCTCCTCAAGAGTCTTGTAGGGGTAGGAAAATTCGCGGGGCGCCGAAGAGCTGGTCCGGCACCGCACCTGCCTCTGGAACCATTTGCGCGCAGCAGAGAAGCGCACAGGAGCATATGGCCGAAGAGCAGAGCAAACCCAGGGTATTGGTAGTAGACGATGAACAGGTAATCGCTGATTCGCTGGCGATGATTTTGAACCAGTGCGGTTTTGAAACACGTGCTGTTTATGGTGGAGAAAAAGCTCTGGAGCTGGCGGCAACTTTCAAGCCGGACATGCTCATCACAGACGTGATTATGGGTGACTTGAACGGCATTGACGCTGCCATCCGCATGCGCGAGATGCTGCCCGGGATTAAGATTCTGCTCTTTTCCGGCCAGGCGGCCACGGCTGACCTGCTGGAGAAAGCACGGAGCGAAGGTTACGAATTTGAGATTCTGGCCAAGCCCGTGCATCCTCAGGACCTGCTGAACCGGCTACGCGGTTAGGCATGGATTTTTGGGTTCGGCCACTCGAATTTCGGGCGGGCTCAGGCGTGTGACTTCACTTCGCGGCGGCCTTCCAGCGCACGTGCCATGGTCACTTCATCGGCATATTCAATATCGCTGCCCGCGGGCACGCCCGTGGCAATGCGCGTGACACGCACGGGAAACCTGCCCAGCGCGGTGGCAAGCCAGTTGGCCGTGGCCTCGCCTTCCAGGGTGGGGCTGGTGGCCAGAATCACCTCATCCACATCGCCACGCTCCACGCGTGCCAC
>JAJXXG010000049.1 GCA_021781255.1 Acidobacteriota bacterium | reverse complement strand
TATAGATGAGGGTGCCTGGCGAGCAGGAGTTGGCCCTTGCGCGGAGCAATCGGGACGCCGGAGAGCTCGGTGGCCCAAGCGCCGCTGGCATTAATGAACTCGTCGGCGCCAAAATCGCCAGCTGTGGTGCGGATCTGGACAGCCCCGGCGCTCGATTCGACCGAGCGAACGGTGGTTCTCTCCACGATGCTGACGCCTGCGGCTTTCAGGGCGCCGATTAAAGCGTCACCCAGCACGCGCGGATCAAAGCATTTCTCTTCAAGCAGATAGAACTTCAGGCCCTTGACCTGAAGGCTTGGCGCCACGGCATTGATGGTTTCCGCGCTGAGGAGGTTTGCATTGGGTGGCAGTGAAGGAACGCCCTCCAGGGTTTTTGTTGTGAGAATTGGGACCCGTTTACCAGACAGCCTTTCGATATTGGCAAGGAATTCGGGATAGAGACCGTAGCTGAAAGTGGAGAGAGCACGTAATTCTGAGGGGTTTCCCGGATCTGCAGGAGCGAGCATGCCAGCGGCGGCCCAAGATGACTCATGCATAGCCAGTCCGCGTTCAAAGACAGTGACGTGAGCGCCGGCCAGGGCGAGGTCCAGCGCTGTGCTTAGGCCGATAATCCCGGCGCCTGCGATTGCTACCTCTTTTATTGCCATGGCCCTATTGTAAGTGGATGCACCAAAATGGAGATGTGCTGATCAGCACGAACCGGTATCCGCATGGAAAATTTGTGCTGACACATTTGGTGGGGATGCAATACTCTCGGTCAAGCACTCCAAAGCAAGAGAGGAACGCAGGAAGATGAGCGATCGCGCAGGTGGGATGGGCGAGCAGCGGAGTTTTTCGGGTTTGTTCTTGGGCCTTCTGGCCCTTGCGGTATTTGCCGCGGTTGCAGGGCTCGGATGGACGTACTATCTCTCCGGGCGGTTAACACATGCTGAGATGCAGCTCTCGCAGGCGCAAAAGCAAAATCAGAAATTGGCTCAGGCGCTGGATGAAACGAATGCGCGGCTGAAGGTAACAAGCGAAACGCTGGGTCACCGGCTAGGAATTACACAGCAGCAGCTGGAGCAAAAGGCGCAAGATTTGCTGACCCGGCAGCAGGCGGCCTCGCGGCATTTTGAGAGCGAGCAGCAGGCTACCCAACAGAAGATCAGCTCCGTATCGAGTGATGTATCTGGAGTGAGGACGGACGTGGGCGGCGTCAAGACGGACCTAAGCAATACCCAGACGGAGTTGAAGTCCGACGAGGCCCAGATGCAGACAATGCGGGGCGATCTGGGTGTTGATAGCGGACTGATTGCAACGAACCAAAAAGAACTGGAGTATTTGAAGCACCGAGGCGACCGTAACTACTATCAGTTCACCCTGCGCAAGGGGCATCGCCAGCCGGTTTCGACCGTGAGCCTACAGCTGAAGAAGGCAGATCCAAAACACAATCGCTATACGCTATTTGTATTTTCCGACGACAGAAAGATTGAAAAGAAGAATCGGAACCTGAACGAGCCGGTGCAGTTTTACACGGGGAGGGGCAACTACCTGTACGATCTCGTGGTTAACGCCATTGGCCACAACATGGTAAGCGGTTATATCTCGACGCCGAAGAATGCGCCGGTGCCAGTGAATACGTCGGGCAACTGAGCCGCAGGTGCCTGAAAGACGAAAGCCCCGGTGCTGGATCTGGCATCGGGGCTTTTCTTTCTTAGCCGATTGATTTAGCGTTCGGTGACCTGATCTAGAAGGTCGAAGAACTCAGGGAAAGAAATGGCGGCGGATTCAGCGCCGCGGATGAGCGTTTGTCCGGTGGCCCGGAGCGCGGCAACAGAGAAGGCCATGGCGATGCGGTGATCTCCGCCGGAGTTGATTTCGGCGCCATGGAGTTGCTGGCCGCCGGGCACGTCCAGACCGTCTTCAAATTCGATCACCTCCGCACCCATCGCGCGGAGGTTTTCGGCGACAAGCGCGATGCGGTCGGATTCCTTGACGCGCAGTTCCTTTGCGTCGCGGATGCGGATGCCGTTCTTGGTGTAGGGGCCAATGGCCGCGAGTACCGGCAGCTCGTCGATCAGCTGCGCGGCGAGCGCGCCGGAGATGGTGGTTCCGGTAAGGTCGTCGCGCGGAGCATTGACCTGTACGGTTCCTACGAGCTCGCCACTTTTCTCTTCAAGGTTGAGCACGCCGATGTGCGCGCCGAGCGCGGTGAGCGCGTCGAGTAGTGTGGCTCGTGTGGGGTTCAGGCCGAGTGAATCAAAGATCAGATTTGACTCTGGAAATAGTGCGGCGGCGCAAAGGAAGAAGGCAGCGGAGGAGATATCTCCGGGAACGGCGGCCTGGATTGCCTGTAGCTGCTGCGGGCCAGTGATGGAGACGGAGTCGAGGGTGCGGGTGACTTCTGCTCCGAAACCGCGCAGGGCCAATTCGCTATGGTCACGCGTGCGGACGGCTTCGCGGATAGTTGTGATGCCGGTGGTCTGGAGTCCGGCGAAGAGCACGGCGCTTTTGACCTGGGCGCTTGGCACAGGT
>JAJXXG010000147.1 GCA_021781255.1 Acidobacteriota bacterium | reverse complement strand
CCGACCGTCGGTTACGGCACCGTCCTGCAGAACCTGTTCAACAGCACGGCCCCCGACAAGGGCGTGGGCTTCTCCCTCAACATTCCGCTGCGCAATCGCACCGCACAGGCTGAGCAGGCCCGCTCCCTCATCGAGTACCGTCAGGCCGAGCTGCGGCTGGAGCAGCTTTACACCCAGATACGCATGCAGGTCGTCAACGCGCAGTTCGCGCTCGCCAATGACCGCGCCCAGGTTAAGGCAGCCGTCGCCGCTCGTGACTTCGCGCAGCAGAGCCTCGATGCAGAGGCCAAGAAGCTCCACCTCGGCGCCTCCACCACGGCCAACGTGCTCCTGCAGGAGCGCAACCTGGCCACCGCCGACAACAACCTCATCGCTGCCAATGCCGCTTACGCCAGGGATCGCGCCGGTCTCTACCAGACCCTCGCCACCACCCTGCAGCACTACGGCATCAACCTGCAGGATGCCGCAACCGGCAACGTGACCACCGCTCCCGTCGTTCCCGGCCTGCAACCCGCGGCCAAGGGCAACGAGCCTTCCACCAAGCCGCCGGCAGGCAACTGATCCGCCCCGCGCGCATACAGCAAAAGCCCGGCACATTGCCGGGCTTTTGCATTTCCTTCTGCTGCGCGATCCGCTTCCTCAGCGGTCCGCAACCTTGTCCAGCAGGTCAAAGAACTCCGGAAAGCTGATAGCCGCCGACTCCGCTCCCTGAATCAGCGTGTCGCCCTCCGCACGCAAGGCCGCCACGCTGAAAGCCATGGCAATCCGGTGGTCTCCGCCGGAGTTGATCGTGGCGCCGTGCAGCGTTTGCCCGCCCGGAACATCCAGCCCGTCCTCAAACTCCTCCACCTCCGCGCCCATCGCGCGCAGGTTCTCCGCCACTAGGGCAATGCGGTCAGATTCCTTCACGCGCAGCTCCTTCGCATCGCGAATCCGGATGCCGCCGCTCGTGTACGGAGCAATCGCGGCCAGCACGGGCAGTTCGTCAATCAGCTGCGCCGCCAGCGCGCCTCGTACCTCGGTCGATCCCATGCCTTCCTCGGGCCCGGAGATCTGTACCGTCCCCACCAGCTCGGCATTGCGCTCTTCCAGGTTCAGCACGGCAATGCGCGCGCCCAGCGCCGTCAGCACATCCAGCAGCGCCGCGCGCGTCGGGTTCAGCCCCAGCGCGTCCAGCACCAGCGACGACCCCGGAAAGATCGTCGCCGCGCTCAAAAAGAACGCCGCCGACGAGATGTCGCCCGGCACAGCCGCTTCCAGAGCATGCAGCGTCTGCGGTCCCCTGATCGAAACCGAATCTGCCGTGCGCGTCAGCTCCGCACCAAACGCGCGCAGCGCCAGTTCGCTGTGGTCGCGTGTGCGCACCGCCTCGTGCACCGTCGTGGTTCCTTCCGTCTGCAGGCCGGCCAGCAGCACGCAGGTCTTCACCTGTGCGCTCGGCACCGGTGTCGTGTACTCCATCGCATGCAGCGGCGTGCCTTCAATGTGGATCGGCGCATGTCCCTCCGTCAGCGTCAGCCGTGCGCCCATCGCCTCCAGCGGCTTGCGAATCCGCTCCATCGGCCGCCGCGAAAGCGAGGCGTCGCCAATCAGCGTAAAGCTGCCCTCCTGCGGAGCCAGCAGGCCCGAAATCATGCGCATCGTCGAGCCGGAGTTGCCGCAGTCCAGCGGCTCGCTCGACGGCGTCACGTGTCCGCCCACGCCCGTCACTTCAATCACGCCGTCGTCCAGCTTGCGCACCGTGGCGCCCAGCGCCTGCATGCAGGCCAGCGTGGACGCGCAGTCCGCGCCCGTCGAAAAATTGCTGAAGCGTGACGTGCCCTCGGCAAACGCCGCAAGCATGCCGTAGCGGTGGCTGATCGATTTGTCGCCCGGAAGGCGCAGGCTGCCCAGAATATTGCGGGCAGGACGGATAACACGCTCTTGAGTTGCCGTATGCAAAGCTGCTCCAGTCAAGTTGGGGTCCTCTTCAGTTTACCGGAAGCCGGCAGACATCCGGCGGGCCAGCAAGCCAACGCCGCAACTAGCGCACGCGCAGCACGATGATGGTCTCGTCATCAAAGCGGTCCTGTCCGCCCTGGAAGCGGGTCACATCCGCCAGGATCGCATCTGCAATGCGCGCGGCGGGCTGCTCGCGCAGGCTGCACAGCATCTCGGCCAGCCGCTCCTGCCCGTACATCTCGCCCTTGGCATTCTCCGCGTCCAATATCCCGTCGGACATGAAGATGATCGCGTCGCCCGGCTGCGTGGACACGCTGAACTCCTCATACGTCGCGCCCGGAAACAGCCCCAGCGGAAAGCCCTCCGCCTTCACCGTAATCGACTCGCCGCCCCGGCAAAAGATCGGCTGCACCGCGCCGGAGTTTGCCACCTTCAGCGTCCGGTTCTCGTCGTTCCACAGCGCAAACAGCAGTGCTACATACTGCGACTCCAGCCGTCGCTCCTGCAGCGCATCGTTCAGCGTCACCAGCATCGCCGCCGGCTCCGGCCGCTGTGCCGCGGCAGAGCGCATAATGCCGCTCACCAGCGCCGCAAACAACGCCGCCGGAGCAGCCTTGCCGCTCACGTCGCCCAGCACAATCGCCGTCTCGTTCGCGCCGTAGTCGATAAAGTCGTACAGGTCGCCGCCAATCGTGCGCGCCGGCAAAAACCGCACCGCCATTTCCATATTCGGGTGCTCCGGCGGAGCCGTCGGCAGCAGCCGCAGTTGCACCTCGCGCGCCATCGCGATGTCGCGCTCCAGTTGCTGTTCCTGCCGTTTCACCGCCTGGTATAGCCGTGCGTTCTCAATCGCAATCGCCACCTGCGCCGCCATGGTCGTCAGCAGCTTCCCGTGTTCTTCGTTGAAGAAGGCGGTGCGCGTATGCTCCAGGTCCAGCACGCCGATAATGCGCCCCTTGTGAAACAGCGGCACAATCAGCTCCGACCGCGTCTCCGGATTCATCGGCAGATAGCGCGGATCCTTGTGCACATCGGGCACGTTGATCGGCCGCCATTCGCGCACCGCCGCGCCCACCAGCCCGCTCGTAATCGGAATCCGCCGCAGCGGGGCATG
Organism: Acidobacteriota bacterium; assembly: GCA_021781255.1. The sequence continues at coordinate 7,235 of JAJXXG010000147.1, read as the reverse complement.
CGCGTATCCAAAGCGCCACGCGTACCGCGTAATCAGCGTCTCGCCCTTGTCGTCCAGCAGCATGATGCTGAACATCTGGTAGTCAATCAGCCGCCGCAGCAGTTGCCCGATCCGCGCCAGCAGCGGGTCCAGCTCCAGGATCGACGTCAACTCGGCAGAAATCTCGTTCAGCACCGTCAGCGTCTGCGCCTGCCGCGACACGCGCGTGTACAGCCGAGCATTCTCAATCGCCTGCGCAATGCGCGACGCCGTCAACACCAGCAGGTGCAGGTGCTCCTCGCGGAAGTACCCTTCCTGCTCGCTCTCGATGTCCAGCACGCCAATCAGCCTGTTCTTCGCAATCAGCGGCACCGCAAGCTCCGAGCGCACGCCCGGGTTCGCGTCAATGTAATACTCCGAGGTGCGCACGTCGTTCAGCAGCATCGGCTGCCGCGTCAGCGCCACCTGCCCCACAACGCCTTTGCCCAGCGGGAAGCGCATCCGCTGCGTCTCCGCCGTGTGCCCAATCTGGAAGCGCATGCGCAGCTCGTGCGTGCGGTCGTTCAGCAGAAAAATGGCAAAGATGCGATAGGGAATGATCGCCCGCACCAGCTCTGAGGTCCGTTCCAGCAGCGTCTGCAGGTCCAGGGTTGTATTCAGTGCGTCGGCCAGTTGCACCAGGTACGTCAGGTCAGCCGGCTCCACGCGTACATTCTGCGCATCAATGCGGGCATGTGGATTGTTCGAGGAAGACGGGCGATAGTCACCCTCAATAGGGGACTCGTTCAGCCGCTCTGGGGAAATAGAGGACATAGCGCTCGAAAGGAATCATAGCGTAAGCGGACTCGCGTCCGGCGTTGATTTTACCGGTGAAAGAGACACATATCCCGGAATGGCATGAGCGGCCGGGCTGGCAATCGGGAGAAACGCCGCGCAGCCCTGCTTCGGGCTACTCCGCGCCCATCTCGCGCACAATCGCAATCGAGGCCGACGCCCCAATGCGATTCGCTCCGGCCTCCAGCATCGCGCGCACATCGGTCAGCGAGCGAATGCCGCCCGACGCCTTCACGCCGCAGCGTCCGCCGGCCACCCCGCGCAGCAGCGCCACGTCCGCCGCCGTCGCTCCGCCCTTGGCAAAGCCGGTGGAGGTCTTCAGAAAATTCGCCCCTGCCTGAATCGCAATCTCGGCGCCGCGCAGTTTCTCCTCCACGGTCAGCAGAGCCGTCTCCAGAATCACCTTCAGAATCGCGCCCTGGTGGTGCGCCACGTTCGCCACCGTGTGGATCGCATGCTGTACGGCATGATGATTGCCGCTCTTCAGCTGCCCAATCGGAATCACCATGTCCAGTTCGCGCGCGCCCAGCCGGATCAGTGCGGCCGCCTCCTGCCGCAGCGTCGACACCAGCGACGCGCCCAGCGGAAACCCAATCACTACGCCTACCGGAATCCCCGTGCCTGCCAGCACGCTCACCGCAGTCGGCACCCAGACCGGATTCACCATCGCGCAGGCAAACCGGTAGCGGATCGCCTCGTCGCACAGGCTCTCAATCTGGTCCCGTGTCGCATCCGGCTTGAGCAGCGTGTGGTCAATTACCCCGGCCAGCGTCTGCCAGTTCGCGGTCGTCTCGCGTGTAAATGCAACGGCGTCAAAGGTGCCGTTATCAAATTCCAGATCTGCCTCGCTGATAGGCGTAATGGCAGTCATAAGCAATGCTCCTTTTCCCGCGGCAAACGCATCGTGCGGCGTCTCCCTGCAGGCCTACGGCAAACGAGTATAGTGTCTTCGGCGTTAGGCAACAATGCCGATTCTCAGGCCATGTGCGGTTCTGGCCCCCACGTATAAGACATGGCAATAACAGAATGGTTTCAGATTCGCCCTACTCCGGGTGATCCGGGGTCATCAGGCAGATATCCGGCAGGTTGCGGTAGCGCTCCGCGTAGTCCATTCCGTACCCGATAACGAACAGGTTCGGAATCGCAAAGCCCACGTAATCCGCGTCAATCCGCTCCAGCCTGCGCGAGGGCTTGTCCAGCAGCGTGGCAATCCGCAGGCTCTTGGGATGGTGCTGCAGAAAGATCTTGCGCAGATACGAGAGCGTCAGCCCCGTATCTAGAATATCCTCCACAATCAGCACGTTCTTGCCCTCGATCGGCTCGTCCAGGTCCTTGATCAGCTTCACCGCGCCGGAGGACCGCTGGCCCTTCCCATAGCTTGAGACGGCTACGAAATCGAACGTCGTGTCCACCTGCACCGCCCGCGCCAGGTCGGCCAGAAACAGCGCCGCGCCCTTCAGCACGCCTACCATCACCAGCTTCTCGCCGTTCAAGTCGCGCGTAATCTCCGCGCCCATCTCGGTCACGCGTTGCGCAATCTGCTCGTGCGTATACAGAATCTCAAGTCCCTGGGTGGTGTTGGTAGCCATGCCGATAGTATGCCTTGAACCGGTGCCCGCAATGCAAGGCGAGCTGTGAAAAACGGTCTCACGGCAGGGAAGTCGCGGCGCCGCAACCACCTTCCAAGCCTCCGCCCGTCTATACTTTGTTCAGTCATGATTCCCTACCTGCACCTCTGGCACTTCAGTATTCCCACCTTCGGCCTCATGCTCTGGCTTGCCGCTGTCTCAGGCGCCTTCCTCCTCGACCGCGCCTTCCGTCGCGAACACATCGACGCGGACGCCGTGGGCATGGTCGCCGTGGCCGTGGTTGCAGGCATCGTGGGTGCCAAGCTCTGGCATGTCCTGGACACTCCGCAGGAATTTCGCGAGCTGGGCTGGCGCGTGCTCTGGGACTCCGCCGGATTCGCCTGGTTTGGCGGCCTCGTCTTCGGCATCCTGGCTCTCATCATCCAGGGCTGGCAGGCGAAAATCGGCGCCTTGCGCATCCTCGACCTCTCCAGCACCGCCGCCGCCGTCGGCTACGGCGTCGGACGCATTGGCTGCCTGCTCTCCGGCGATGGCGACTACGGCATCCCCACCAACCTGCCCTGGGGCATGAGCTTCGAGCACGGAATCGACCCCACCCCGCCCGGCGTTCGCGTCCACCCCACCCCGCTCTATGAGCTGGCTGCCGCCCTGCTTATCGGCTGGTGGCTTTGGGTCCGCGGCAGCAAGCCCCGCCCCACCGGCTGGATTGTCGGCGAATATCTCATCCTCACCGGTCTGGCCCGGTTCTTCGTCGAGTTCATCCGCCGCAACCCGCCGGTGCTCTGGGGACTCTCCAACGCCCAGCTCGCCAGCGTCGGCTCCGTCCTCGCCGGAATCATCCTCATCGCGTGGGCAGCCTCGCACAAGGCCACCGGCCCGCAGAAGGCCTCGCGCGCCGTCGAAAAGGCCGCCTGATCCGGCCCTGCAGTCACTCTACAGCCGCTTGATAAACGCCATCGCTTCCTGCAGTTGCGGAAAAAGCCTCTCCTCGGCCTTGAACTCTCGCGAGTGCACGCATCGCCGCAGTCCCCGCATCCGTACCGGATGCTTCAGGTGCAGCATCTCGTGGTACAGCAGGTATTCAATCGCGTAGCGCGGGCTCGACGGCCGGTCGAACACCCGGCTCACCACAATCGTGTTGTGGGCGGCGTCGTAGTGCCCCAGGGACCGCTTGGCAAAGCTCTCGCTCCACGTCAGTTGCGGCCGCCCCAGCAACCCCCCGAAGAAGCGCATGTTCAGCGCATCGAACACCTCTTCCAGGTGGTAGTAGCGTCCCTCCGGCCCAAAGTACCGCTTGCTGCCCCGCGTATTCCGGATGCGCTCCGTCTGTCGCGCCACGTCCGCGCTTGAGGCAAATCGCTTGAAGCGCACGTTGTGCACCGCATCAATCGGCTTGCGATACAGCTTTGCCAGCAGAATATGCGCAATGGCCCGGATTACGCTCTCAGGCGCTCCCTCCAGCAGGTCAGAGAGGCTCACATAAATCTGACCCTCCCGCAGCCGGATAGTCGTATTCAGCGACGTAAACCGCCGAAAGCGGACATGGATCGTCGGCATGGGCGCACGCGGCCGCAGCGCCCGATACTCCTGCTGAAAAATGGGAATGAAATCTGGGACCACCAAATTGGAATGTAGCACAGCAGGCGGCCTTCCGTTACTGCGGTTCCGCCCGTTCCTGCCCGCGCTGGTCCTTGTGAACCTTGAAATACTCAGTCTGTTCCTTCAGCATCTGCGCCGCCTGGTCGGCCAGGTCCTTTCCGCTCGCCTCGGCGTCCTTCCGCGACAGGTCAAATGCCGGGTCCGCAGGCAGCCCGTGCAGCACGTCCAGCCAACGCTGTGTCGCCTCTGTCAGCGGCTTCAGAGCCTTGCGCACATCCGCCTTGCGATCGGAGTACATGTCCAGGTTCGATCCCAGCTCATCAATCAGCGCAGCCACGTCCTGCAGCTCGTTGTCCATCTTCGTAGCCCACGCGGGCGAGTGGGCACGCGCCGTCAGCCCCTTGATCGTGCTCACGTGCTCATCCACGAATTCCGTGTACAGCTTGACTCGCTCCGTGGGGTAAATCCCGGCCTCGCGAATCTGCTCCGCCTCTGCCTGCGTCAGTGGATCGCGACGGTTCGGCTGCGCCATCCCCGCACTGGCGCACGCCAGGCAGAACATGGCCACCACGCATCCGCGCAAAACGCCCATCATCGCCACTCCCCGCAGAACTTCCCGCATCCTGATTGACTCGTGTCCTGCCGGGCAGGGAAGCGTCCCGGTTATTTCTGGAAGACCTGCATCATGGCCTTCTGGTCGGCTGCATTCACCTGGTTCAGTGCCTCTTCCGCCACCGGACGGTCCTCGTAACTCATCGAGTGCACCATCTCGGTCAGCCGGAAGGCCGTGTGCCGCAGCAGCAGCTCTGCGTTCTTCAGTCGCTTGTCGTTTTCTGACACGGCGGCATGCAGCTTGTGCGCCATCTGCTGCACCTGTTGCAGCAGCGCGCTTGCTCGCTCCACGTTGCCCGCCGCGTACTCATGCAGGCTGTACTCCGTCATCTCATGAATCAGCTCGGCGTACAGGAAACACTGTTCCTTTGCCGGGGCCTGGCTTATCCGCGCCTGTAGCGCGGCAATGCTTTGTGGATCGGGTGGTTTGCCGTCCATGGCGGCCGCGCACGCCGGGACTGCGACTGCCAGGAGCAAAACGAGGGTGGCGAACCATCTCTGCCAGCGCATGAGGGACCTCCGCTTCTGCGGAACCCGTGTGACCTTCCTGCCGGAATCTCACACAACCCCAGGCCGTGAATATAGGTCCGTTTGGGAGTTTATGCAAGGGGAAGCAACATTCTCCCACCGTCCCCACTTTCACTGCACAAACACGGCCTCAGTAGCTCCGCCTTTGCTTTTGCTCTCGCCGGCACGGTTCGCTATTTGTTCTCAAGCATCTTCAAACGTTGCCGTGCCTGCCATTCCTGATTCGGAAACTTTCCGGCCGCAGCATCCAAAAAGTGGTGGTAATACGTCGCCGCAGCCGCCTTTTGATGCAATGTATCGTAAGCCGTCGCCCAAAGAAAGTAGGTAGCGGGCACTTCGGGCAAAAATTTTGACCGCATCGTAAGAGCATGCAACGTTACGTTCGGCTGTCCCAGCCGCGATGCCGTAAAGGCCATGCCGCTCCACGCATCCCCATTGGCCCCGTCCAGCTCCGTCGCCTTCGTAAACACCGTCAGCGCCTCGGCAAACTTCGCCTGTTCCACCAGGTTCTGCCCATGCGCCACCAGCAGCGCCGGATCCTCCGGCGTCGCCGCCAGCAGCGCCTGGTACAGCTTGTCCGATCCTGCAAAGTCCCCGGCCTGCGACAGAACCTCCGCCAGCATGTGCGTAATCGCCACATTCTTCGGATGTTCCGTGTGCAGCTTCTCCAGCAGGGGCAGCGCCTCCGCCTTGTCCTGCGCCGCCAGCACCGTCGCCAGTTGCGCCGTCAATGCCGGGTCATCGGGAGACTGTTCCAGCGCCGTGCGCAGCAGCGTCTCCGCCTCCGGATACTTCTTCTGCGCAATCAGCAGGTGAGCCAGCCCCGCGTTCGCCGGTCCCGATTTCGGATCCTTCGCCAGCAGCCGCCGGTACGCCGACTCCGCCGCGTCATACTGCCCCTGGCTCTCCGCCAGGCTTGCCGCCATCAGCGTGTCGTCTGCGGTCTCCGGCGTCAGCTTCAGCGCCTCCAGCAGCTCGTTTGAGGCCGCCTGCGCATCCCCCGGCCGTCCCGGGCCTGGCTCATCAATGCGCGCCAGGGCCCGCCACGCCCGCGCCTTCAGCGCCGCGCCCGCATCCCCCGGATCCAGCGTCGTCGCGGTCTCCAGTTCCTTGTGGGCCTCGTCCAGCTTGCCCTGCCGCGCCAGCAGCAATCCCAGCGAGAGCCTCGCCTCAAACGACTTTGGGTTCGCGTCCACCGCTCTCTGGTACAGTCCCGCCGCGTCCTCCAGCCGGTTCTGTGCGTCGGCCACGTAGCCTGCGTCAAACAGTGCCCGGGCATCCTGCGGATGCGCCGCCAGCCACGTATCCAGCTTTGTCTCGGCCGTCTTCCAGTCAGACTTCCCAATGGCCGCCTCGGCCGCTTCCACCTCGCTCGAGGGCGCCTGCCCCTGGGCATTCCCGCCCGCCGGCGCAGGCGGAACCGCCCTGGGGCCGTCCCCGGCTTGGGTGGAACTCTGTGCCGCCGCCATCAGCGGCGCAAAAAGCAGGAGAAAAAAGACGATACGACGCACGCAATACCTCTCCTTCAGTGTACCGCCCCCGCACTCGCACCCGCAGGTCGCCCGCCCCCATTGCCGCACCGCTCCGTGCGCGCGTTCGTCGCATTGTTTTTCAGCCCGCGGACATCTCTCCCAGTTACCCGGGCATCCAACCCGAACGGGAGGAGCGTAGCCATGGAAACTCTCCTGAAGCTGAATCTTGTAAGCCCAGCAAAAGCAGAGGAAACGGCGACACTTCCCGAAACCGAGAAGGAAGAGTCAAAGCCTCTCGTGGTCGGCAAACGGCTGAACCAGTTGGCCAACAAGGCGGCACATAAAGCGGCAAAGGACTTCGCAACCACGCGGAGCAACCTCTTTTCCAAGTAGCGGAACCGCTTCGTGCTCCAGTGGCGCGATGTGCATGTTGGCTTTAGACCAGGGCCTTTGGCTCTGGAGAATGCGATGAGGGCAAGAGCAGCTTAATGCGGCAGTTCCAGGTTTCCTGCCCATCCCTTTGCCCGGTTCTGCTCCCGTCGCAACCGAACCCGCAACCGCTTTCCATGCGGCAAAAGGGTACGTGCGTGTTGCTTGCGCGCCCGTCGCGTCCCACCCCACC
>JAJXXG010000040.1 GCA_021781255.1 Acidobacteriota bacterium | reverse complement strand
GGATGGCCCCAGGCGCAGATCGACGCGCTGATGCCCTGGAACTGCCTCGCAGAGACCGACGGCTGAACGTCAAGCCCCTGACCAAAGGGCCGTGAAGCTGCGCTTACGATAGAACCGTCCAGCTTGAATCACATCACCGCCGCGTCGGGGAATCCCACGCGCCAGTCCCCTTCCGAAGGAGTTGGCACTAACACCACTCGACCGCCCCCCCAAGAACTCACAGCAGCAGATGCGCGCGGACACTCGTCTGCGAGATGCCTCCACGGGGGATCTCGGCAGTGATGCAGCCTTTTTCCATCACGTAGCCGCGCTCCGCGATCGTAAGAATCGTATCGAGATTCTGTTCAACAAACAGGACCGTCGTACCGAGGTCATCCCGGATCGCTCGAAGGACACGGCAAATCATTTGCACGATCGATGGCTGAATCCCTTCGGACGGCTCATCGAGAAGGATCAATGCTGGATTGCCGATAAGTGCCCGGCCAATGGCAAGAATTTGCTGCTGCCCGCCCGATAGCGTACCGGCAAGCTGCCGCCGTCGCTCCTCCAAGATCGGGAAGTAGTTGAAGACACGGCGGCGATCAACCAGGCCACGCTGCCGCCCGATCATTTCACCAACCTTAAGATTTTCCTCAACAGTCATTCGCGGGAATACCTCACGTCCCTGAGGGATATAACCGATTCCTAAACGCGCACGCCCATCCGCCCCGAGCCGCGTTACATCGCGTCCTTGATATCCAATTGTCCCCGATTCGGCGCCGAGAAGACCGATCAGGCAGCGCATTACCGTTGTCTTGCCAACGCCATTGCGCCCAATCAGAGCGACGATCTCCCCTTTCCCCACGACCAGATCAACGCCGCGCAGCACCGGTGTCGCCTCGTAACGGGCACATAGCCCGACAACCTCAAGAATCGGCGTTGGCATGCGGCGTTCCCAGGTAAATCTCAGCCACTGATGGATCTGCGACGATCGCTTCAACAGTGCCACCAGCGAAAACTTTTCCCAAGTGTAGTACCGTAACCCGCGTAGCGATCTGTCGCACAAACTCCATATCGTGTTCGACCACCAGAACGGTCATTCCCTGCTGCACAAGCCGCTTCACCAACTCGCCAGTGCGAAAAGTCTCCTCCGGAGACAGCCCCGCCGTCGGCTCGTCGAGCAGTAACAGCTTCGGGCGCAAAGCCAAGGCCATCCCGATCTCCAGCCATTGTTGTTGCCCATGCGATAATTCCCCGGCTGGGCGTGCCGCCTCCGCTGTCAGCGCAAGAAGCTCGAGCAGTCGTCCCTCCTCCGCCGCGAGACCTCGGTGCGGAACCTGCCCCTGTAGCGCGATGTGGAGGTTCTGCCACACCGGCAACGCACGGAAGACGCTTGGCGCCTGCATCTTGATGCTCATGCCGAGATTCACGCGCTTGAATGGCGGCATCCGCGTGATGTCATTCCCGGCGAAGGAGATCGACCCATGCGTCGGCGTATAGGTTCCCATCACGAGCTTGAAGAGCGTGCTCTTTCCCGCGCCGTTGGGCCCGATCAGGCAATGAATTTCGCCTGCAGTCACATCGAGATCAACCTCGGAGACCGCGAAGAAACCCCCGAAGCTTCGGCTCAGCGAACGAATTTCGAGCAATGCTGCCATGTTCAGCCAGCCCGCGTCGCGAAGAGCCTAACCATCGCACGGCCTAAACCCACCATTAAGCCGCGCGGAGCAAAGAGCACCGTCGCTACCAACAGCAGCCCCATGAGCACAAGAGCGGACTGCTCGCTGTAGATGGTGATCGTCTGGAAGGCAAAGAGTAGGACGAATGTGCCGACGAAAGTCGCCGTGAGATCCGAACGCCCGGAGAACGCAACCCAGACGATCGGCATGGCCGCCGCCGGCAAACCGATGCTCGACGGCGTGATGAACTGCCCCCAGGCGGTATACAGCGCGCCACTCAGGCCAGCCAGCATACTTCCGATGATAAACGCCGCCAGCTGATAGCGCCGGACATCATACCCCAGCAACTCGGCGCGCTCAGGATCCTCTCGGATCGCCACCAAAACATTGCCGAATTTTGAATTGACCAGGAGGCGCAATCCAAGGTACGTCGCTACGAGAAGCACAAGCAAGAAATAATAAAGCGCGCCTTCCTCCAGATCCAGAATTTTTTCGAACCACGGGACTCGAAGCGGCGACATGCCTTGCATCCCATTGAATCCATTCAAGCGCGCTGCCCCGATCGTCCACTCGGGGCCGGCCGTCTGGCCGACAAATGCCGCGAGCGCCAGCGTCGTCGAGAGCGTCACAATACCAAAAAACACACCACTAATGCGGCCATAGATCATGAAGTAGCCGAGCACCGCTGCAGCCATTGCCGCCAAAGAAACAGCGAGGACCATAGCCACGAAGCTGCCCCCGTGTGCCGCACCAATATTGATCTCTATCACTCCATAGCCATATCCACCGAGCCCGAAAAAGAATGTCTGCCCGAAGGAGAGCATGCCGCCATAGCCCCACATCAGGCACAGCCCAAG
>JAJXXG010001275.1 GCA_021781255.1 Acidobacteriota bacterium | reverse complement strand
GTAGCGCAGGTAATCCTCTTCGAGCGCCTCCTGTACGCCCACGGCGATGGCCTCCAGATCGCGCCCAGCCAGCCCGCCGTACGTGGGGTAGCCTTCGGTCAGGATCAGCAGGTTCTTCTCCTGCTGCGCCAGCAGATCGTCGTTGGTGCACAAAAAGCCGCCGATGTTGGCCATGCCGTCCTTCTTGGCGCTCATTGTGCAACCATCGCCCAGGCGGAACATCTCCTGCGCAATTTCTTTCGGGGTTTTCGACTCGAATCCCGGCTCTCGAAGCTTGATGAACCACGCGTTCTCGGCAAAGCGGCAGGCGTCAAAGTAGAGCGGAATGCCATGCCGCTTGCATACCGCGCTCACCTGGCGCGCATTTTCCATCGATACCGGCTGCCCGCCGCCGGAATTGTTGGTTACGGTGAGCATCACCAGTGGAATGCGTTCGCGGCCCACGCGCGCGATGAGGGCTTCCAGCGCGCCTACGTCCATGTTGCCCTTGAACGGATGCTGCAATGCAGGCTGGCGGCCTTCCGCGATAAGCAAGTCAACCGCCTCCGCGCCTGTGAACTCCACATTGGCGCGGGTGGTGTCGAAGTGCGTGTTGTTGGGAACGATATCGCCTTTCTTGCACGCCACGCCGAACAGGATGCGCTCGGCGGCGCGTCCCTGGTGCGTGGGAATCACGTGCTTGTAGCCAAAAATATCCTGTACGGAACTCCGGAAGCGCTCGAAGCTGCGGCTGCCGGCGTAGCTTTCATCGCCTTCCATGATGGCGGCCCACTGGTGTGTTGACATGGCGCCGGTGCCCGAATCGGTCAGCAGGTCGATGAGAACGTCGTCGGCCGGCAGCAGGAAAAGGTTGTAGTGCGCGGCCTTCAGAAGTTCCTCGCGCTCGGCGCGTGTAGTCCAGCGGATGGGCTCTACGCTCTTAATCCGGAACGGTTCGATGATGGTCTTTGCGATCATGGCGGCGCATCCATGATAGTGCGTGGCGGCTGCGGTTGTCCGGTGACGGCAGGCGTTTAAGATTCTGCGTGCCGCGCCTCCCGATTTCATCCCCTCGTCATAGGAAAGATCCCTGACACCTGTTCCCCCGTCCGCTACAGCAGAACCAGAATAGCTGTACCCAACGGCACGCCCGCCGAGTGGCTTTTTCCATTCCGGGGTCCCCGGCGACAGGTCCTCGTCGCTGGGGTGGAAGTAAAAGCCACCCTGAATACTCTCCATTTGGGTATGTGAATTCTGGTTCTGCTCTAACGCACGCGCAGCACGATGATGGTTTCGTCGTCGAAGCGGTCATGGCTGCCCTGGAAGCGAGCTACATCGGCGAGAATGGCGTCGGCAATCTCCTGGGCGGAAAGATCGCGATTGGCGCAGAGCAGCGCGGCGAGACGTTCCTGGCCGTACATCTCTTCCTTCTCGTTCTCCGCATCCATAATCCCATCCGACACGAAGAGGATGACGTCTCCGGGCTGCGTGGCCACGCTTAACTCCTCGTATGTGGCGTTGGGAAACATCCCCAGCGGAAAGCCTTCGGCCTGCACGGCAGTCGACTGGCCGGCGCGGCAAAACACGGGCTGGACAGCGCCGGAGTTCGCGACCTGCAAGGTCTGGTTCTCGTCGTTCCAGAGCGCGAAGAGCATGGTGACGTATTGCGAGTCGAGCCTTCGCTCCTGCAAAGCGTCGTTGAGCCCGGCCAGCATTTGCGCGGGTTCCGGCCACACCTGATGAGCCGCAGAACGCATGATTCCGCTCACCAGGGCGGCAAAGAGGGCGGCGGGCGCGGCTTTGCCGCTCACATCGCCGAGGACGATGGCGGTGCGGTTGGGGCCGTAGTCGACAAAATCGTAAAGATCGCCGCCGATGGTGCGGGCCGGCAAAAAGCGCACCGCCATCTCCGCATGAGGATGTGAGGGCGCCTCGGGCGGCAGCAGGCGTAGCTGCACCTCGCGGGCCATGGCAATGTCTTTTTCGAGCTGAGCCTCCTGGCGCCGCACGGCCTGGTATAGGCGCGCATTCTCAATGGCGATAGCGATCTGTGCGCCAAGACTGGTCAACATGCGCTCGTGCTCTTCATTGAAGAAGTTGGGCCGTATGTGTTCCAGGTCGAGCACGCCGATGACTCGGCCTTTGTAAAAGAGGGGCACAATCAACTCCGAGCGCGTCTCGGGGTTCATGGGAATATAGCGCGGATCCTGGTTGACATCGCGAACATTGATGACGCGCCATTCACGCACCGCCGCGCCCACCAGGCCGCTGCTGACGGGAAAGCGGCGCATTGGCGCGTGCGCGTAACCGAAGCGCCAGGAGTAGCGGGTAATAAGCGACTCGCCTCTTTCGTCGAGCAGCATGATGGAGAACATCTGGTAATCGATCAAGCGGCGCAGAAGCTGGCCCACGCGCTCCAGCAGGGGATTGAGGTCGAGTATCGACGCCAGCTCGACCGCAATCTCGTTCAGCACTTCGAGCATCTGCGCCTGGCGGGAGATGCGGGCGTAGAGGCGGGCGTTCTCGATGGCCTGGGCGATGCGCGAAGCTGTGAGGGTGAGCACCCGCAGGTGGTCGGGGCGGAAGTAATCCGGCTGCTCGCTTTCAATATCCATCACGCCGATAAGCCGGTTTTTGGCGATGAGGGGTATAGCCATCTCGGAGCGCACGGCGGGGTTCGCGGCAACGTAATAGTCCGCGGTGGAAACGTCGTTGAGGAGAATAGGCTGCCGGGTAAGCGCCACCTGGCCCACGACGCCCTGGCCAACCGGAACACGCGCGCGCTCGGCCTGCGGTGTATGGCCGATCTGGAAGCGCATGCGCAGCTCGTGGGTGCGGTCGTTGAGCAGGAAGATGGCGAAGATGCGGTAAGGAATGACGGCGCGAACCAGCTCCGAGGTCCGGTTCAGGAGGGTTTGCAGGTCGAGCGTAGTGTTCAGCGCGTCGCTAAGGCGCATGAGGTAGGCAACGTCGGCCGGCTCAATACGCGCCTTCACGGCATCGCGAGGCGCGGACTCGGCGGGGCGGTAATCGCCCTCAGGCTCGTGCCCTGCGCGCGGAGATGACGAAGTATTGGCCATAGGGGTTCGAAGGGAATAATACAGCAGGTGTCATAGGTCAGGCTTCAGGTGTCAGACGACAGGGAACAGGGAACGGTCAGGAAGCGCTGCTGCTATTCAGGCAAGTGGTGTCGCTCCAAAAGCCAAAAAGCTGATCCCCGGCCTCTGACCCCGTGAAACCTGTCTTTACTCCGCCCCGAACTCGCGCACAATGGCCACCGAAGCGTGCGTGCCGATGCGGTTGGCGCCGGCTTCGAGCAGGTCGCGGACGGCCGCGAGGGTGCGAATGCCGCCTGAAGCTTTAATGCCGCAGCGGGCGCCGGCCACCCCGCGCAGCAAAGCTACATCGGCCGCGGTTGCCCCGCCCGTCGAGAAGCCGGTGGAGGTCTTAATAAAGTCGGCGCCGGCCTGGATGGCGATCTCCGAGGCGCGCAGCTTTTCTTCCACGGTCAGCAGGCAGGTTTCCAGAATCACCTTGAGCAGGGCGCCATCAGGATGCGCCACATTGACGGCGGCACGGATGGTGCGGTGCACGGCCTGGTAGTTGCCGCTTTTGAGCTGACCAATGGGCATCACCATATCAAGCTCGCGTGCGCCCATGCGGATAAGTGCGGCAGCTTCCTGGCGCAGCGTAGACACCAGCGAGGCGCCGAGTGGAAAGCCGATGGGTGCGCCAACAGAAATGCCGCAGCCGGCAAGCTGGCTTACCGCGGTCGGCGCCCATACAGGGTTCACTATGACGCAGGCAAATCGGTAGCGGACGGCCTCTTCGCAGAGGCTTTCCACCTGCTGGCGCGTGGCGTCGGGGCGAAGAAGCGTGTGGTCGATGACAGCGGCCAGAGATTGCCAGTCGGCAAGAGTTTTGGCGGTAAAAGCGGCCGAATCAAAGGTTCCGTTGTTAAAATCCAGCTCCGAATCCGGGACGAGAATGGGTGCAGCCATGAGTGGTGCTCCTGAACATGCGGATGCCGCTCTACAGGGCGGCTCATCCACCGCAGCTCCTGCGGGGGTCTCCGGGAAATGAGTATACGGTGTCGCCGAACACAAGGCCAAATGAATAGATGCAGAATTGCGCTCTTAGGGCGGGACCAGAGTAAACGGTCCTTGCATGCAGTTGTGAAAGCTGGCCTTTACTTCCACCCCTGCGACGAAGACCTGTCGCAGGGGACCCCGGAGAGGAAAAAGCCACCCGGCAACGTGCTTCCGGGATACACCCACTCTGGTTCCGCTGCAGGCGCCTTCAGACAGACAGTGCGGCTCACCTTTTTCCTGGCGCCGCCACGGGATACGATGAAGCGTGGCTCAAGAGAAACTGGCCTGGCAATCGAAGCTGGTGTTGCTCGCGGTGCTGCCCTTCGCCGGCACTGACGTGCTGCTTGCCTGTTTTTCGCAGACGGCCCAAACGGCTCCCGTGGCGATTTGGGCTGTGGGACTGAGCGCGTTGCTGGGGCTGGTTACCTGGAAGCTGCGGGCTGCCACGGCGGCGGCGGCGGCAACGGGAGCGACCATCACGGCCAGCCTCATGTTTTCCACTGCTGTGTCTCCTTATGCCCCATGGCATACGGCCCTCATTCCCACCCTGGCAGTTTCGTTGCTCGCCTTTGGCGCCACCAAGGTGGGGCGGGCTAAAAAAGAGCGGATGGGCACGGCGGAACAGCGGATGGGACGTTCCGCCTCGCAGGTAGCGGCCAATCTCGGCTTTGCCGCGCTGGTGTCGAGCGGACCGGTACAGTTCTGGCTGTTCGATTGCCGCTGGATCCCGCACCATTTCGCCATGCAGGCGCCTTTTTTTGCTCTGGCGCTGGCCGCGCTGGCTGAAGCCGCGGCCGACACGGTTTCCTCTGAAATCGGGCAGGTGCTGGGCGGCCGGCCGCGGATGATTACGACCCTGCGCGCTGTAGATGCGGGCCGCGACGGCGCCGTGAGCCTGGCCGGCACGCTCGCCGGCGTGGTTGCGGCGGCTGCGGTTGCCGGCACCGGAAGCTGGGCCCTGCGCGGCGATCTGATCCTGTTCGGCGCAAGTTGCGGGGGCGCCGTCTTCGGCCTGTTCTTTGACAGTCTGCTGGGAGCAACGCTGGAGAGTTGGGGCTGGCTCAACAACGATGCGGTTAACTTCCTCTCCACGGCCAGCGCGGCGGGCGCTGCGCTTTGGATTCTGGTTACGCGGGGCTGAGTACGCACGCTAAATTGCCGGCTCGCCGACTCGCTGCATCAGTGCAGATGCAGCCGCCACAGCGTGTAGCTGAGAATCTCGTGGCCGATCCGTTCCGCATCCAGCGTCTTGTCGTCGGTGGAGGGGCGGGACCGCGGCGACGTGAGTACATTCAGGCCTTCGGCGGCGCAGAGGGCGTGGATGCGAAACATGTGGGTATCGTCACTGACCACGACCAGGCGGCGCAGCCCGTTCACGCGCGCGATGACTGCGATGCGGCGGGCCGACTCCTCGGTATTGTGGCTCTCTGTCTCGGCGATGATGTTCGCCTCAGGAACACCCATGCTGATCAGGTACTGCTCACCCACCGAACCCTCATTGAACTGGTCGCCGCCATTGCCGCCAAGGGTGATGATGAGAGGGGCGATGCCGCGATGGTAGAGCTCGAGCGCGTGATCCAGGCGAGCGCGGTAAACCGGGGAGGGCCTGCCGTCGTATTCCGCCGCGCCCAGCACGACGATGGCGTCGGCAAGCGCAGCCTGATCCTGGCCGGCGTAGCTCTCAATTTGTGCGTAGACCCAGCGGCACCAGCCCAGAACGACAACCAGCAGCACGATAAACAACAGCACGGCCGCGCTCAGTGCCCATCTGCGGTGCGTTATCGTGCCCAGCCGCCCCATACGCTCCATTGTAGGTTCCGCGCTCGTATCTTGCAGGCCGCTCTCCCCGCGCACAACGAGCCACCCGGTTGAAGATGCAAGCCCGGGCCTGTTCCCTTGCTTCCTCGCACCTTGAATTTTGCTACCGCTGCAACACCATGACGATTTCGTGCGTGGGAATGGCGCCCTCGCGCAGAATCTCCCAGCGCCCGGCCCCAAGCGAGAGATCGACGATGGTGGTGGGCTGCGCATGGCCGGTCGGGCCGCCGTCGATGATGAGCGGAATGCGATCGCCGATCTGGTCGCGGACGCAGGCAGCGTTGGTGCACTCCGACGCTCCCTGCAGGTTAGCCGAGGTGGCCGTGATGGGCAATCCGAGCCGCTCCACCACCGCGCGCGGAATGGCGGCATCGGGCACGCGCAGAGCCATATTGCCGGTATTGGCCGTGGAACGCAACGGCAGCTTGCTCCCGGCGCGGACGATGATCGTGAGCGGGCCGGGCCAGAAGCGCTCTGCCAGCTTGTCGAACTGCGCGCCGGTTTCGCGCGCCAGCTCATAGGCCTGGGAGACTGACGCGATCAGCAGCGAGAGCGGCTTGTGCTTCTGGCGAGTCTTGATCTGGTAAATCTGCTCCACGGCGGACAGGTTCACCGGGTCCACGGCCAGGCCGTAGAAGGTGTCGGTAGGCAGGGCAATCACACCGCCTTTGCGCAGGCAGGCGACGATATAGTCGATCCGGTCTGGTTGGGGTTCATCGGGATGGACGCGCAGAATTTCTGCCGACAATCAGGCCTACCTCGGTTCCCGAATAAAAGAAGACGTTACAAGATCGGAAACTATCACAGCACCAGCCGCTGTGCAAGTTTCAATAGCCGATCGTGTGTGTCCTAAGCCAATCAAACGCCGTAGAATCGGCACAGCACACAGGGGGATGATTCGATGCCTGTCCGCTTGGTTGAAAGCAAGCAAAATTCGCGTCTGAAAGAGCTGCGGCGGGCGCTGGCCTCGCCTGGGAACGGCGCGCGCGGACTGGTGGGGATTGAAGGCGGGAAGATATTGGAAGAGGCGCTGCGCGCGGGTTTGCGCATCGCGGCTGTTCTGGTGGCGCAAGGTGCGGAGGAACTGCTCGACGCATTGCATGTAGCTCCCGGAACCGAAATTCTGTGTTTGCCCAGGAAACTGCTCGACTCCGCTCTGGCCACTGAAACGCCGCAGCCGATTGCCGCGCTGGTTGAGCCGCCGGACTGGTCGTGGAAGCATCTGCTCAACCAAAGCCAGAAAAAAACGCCCCTGCTCGTAGTTCTTGCAGGCCTGCAGGACCCCGGCAACCTTGGCACGATCCTGCGCTCCGCCGAGGCCTTCGGCGCGACGGGCGTCGTAAGCCTGCCCGGAACCGTGAACCCCTGGAACCCCAAGGCTGTGCGCGCCTCGGCCGGCAGCGTCTTCCGAGTACCGCTGCTTGCCGCCAGCGAAAGAGAGTGCTTCACGCACTTCCGCGAGGCCGGCGTCAAAATCCTCGCCGCCACCGTGCGCGCCGCCCACCCCGCCGGTCTGGTGGACATGGCTGGTCCGGTTGCTCTCCTCATTGGCAACGAGGGCAGCGGCGTTGCGGAGGATTTGGCCGTGAAGACCGATGGCAAAATCACCATTCCCTGTCCCGGCCCCGTCGAAAGCCTGAACGCGGCCGTCGCCGCCAGCGTGCTGCTCTATGAAGCGTCGCGGCAACGGTCGGCTCTGAACGGCGGCCCGTCAGACCATCGAGGAGCGCGGCGATGAATTTGTTCGAGGATCTGCCCGATCAGCCACTGCACACCTCCAAAGGCCCGCTCCATGCAATGGCAGTGGGAGGCGCGCCGCTGGCCGAGCGCATGCGCCCGCGCAGCCTCGCAGAGTTGGTCGGTCAGCAGCACCTGGTTGGTCCCGGCAAGCCCTTGCGCGTGCAGATCGAGCGCGACGACGCCAGCTCCATGATCTTCTGGGGCCCTCCCGGCGTGGGCAAGACCACGTTGGCCAAAATCATCGCCGAAACTACCAGGGCCAGCTTCATTGAGTTCTCCGCCGTCACCAGCGGCATCAAGGAGATCAAGCAGGTGATGGTCACGGCCGCCAAGGCTGCCGAGCACCACTCGCGCACCATCCTCTTCGTCGATGAGATTCACCGCTTCAACAAAGCGCAGCAGGACGCGTTTCTGCCCTACGTCGAACGCGGCACCATCCGCCTCATCGGTGCCACCACCGAGAATCCTTCGTTCGAAATCATCTCCGCGCTGCTCTCGCGTTGCCGCGTCTATGTGCTGGAGCCGCTGAAGGACGATCAGATCGCAGCCCTGCTCGGTCGCGCTCTGGCGGATAAAGAACGTGGTCTGGGCGCGCTCGAACTCAAGGCCGATGACAACGCACTCGAACTCATCGCCGGCTACTCCAGCGGCGATTGCCGCAACGCCTACAATACGCTCGAAGTGGCCGCGCAACTGGCCATCGAAGCCTTGAAAGGGCACGACTTCAGTCGTGCCATGGGAGATGCTGGAAAGACCGGGGCATTAACTTCTGAGGGAAGTTCTTCTCAGATCTCGGCGCCTCGCATCACCAAAGACATCGCGGCCACGGCCGTCCAGCAGCGCGTCCTGATGTACGACAAATCCGGCGAGGAGCACTACAACCTGATCTCCGCCCTGCACAAGAGCGTGCGCAACTCCGATCCCGACGCCGCGCTCTACTGGCTGGGCCGAATGTTTGCCGGCGGCGAAGACCCGCTCTATCTGGCCCGCCGCATCGTGCGCATGGCCGTCGAAGACATCGGCCTCGCCGCGCCCGAAGCTCTCAATCTCTGTCTCTCGGCCAAGGAGACCATCGACTTCCTCGGCTCGCCCGAAGGCGATCTGGCGCTCGCCGAGGCCGTCGTCTATCTCTCGCTCGCGCCCAAGTCGAACTCCGTCTACACCGCCTACAGCGCGGTGCAGGACGACATCGAGCACGCGCGCCAGGAGCCCGTTCCGCTGCACCTGCGCAACGCGTCCACACGCCTGATGAAAAATCTCGACTACGGCAAGGGCTACCGCTACGCCCACGACGAAGAGGGCAAAGTGGCCGACATGGACTGCCTGCCCGCTTCGCTCAAAGGCCGCACCTACTACCACCCCACGCAGGAAGGGCGTGAAAAACAACTCGCGCAGCGCATGGAAGAGATTCGCAGAATCCGTGCAGGCAAGCGCAGCAGCTCCTGAAAACCCTCGCCCATCCACTACGATGTCATCCTGAGCGACCGGAGTCCGCGGTCGCGGACGAAGGGAGCCGAAGGATCTGCCGGGTGCCCCGGGTCTCGCCTCTGAGACCCGGGAGTCCACACGAGCTTCATTCCGAGGATCTCGCCGGCACGACCCATCTTTGAGTTGAATCGCAGCCAGAGACGCATCCATCAAACTACTATTCAGGGGAGGTAGCCACTGGATTGCGTTTTAATCCGGGGCTTTGAGTCCCCGTACAAACCATGCGAGATAAGGAAAGAGCTGGAATGGGCGCGAAAATCACTGTAGGCGAGTACTTGCTCTTGCGGCTGCACGAAATCGGCGTCCGGCATATCTTTGGCGTGCCGGGCGACTTCAACCTCCCATTCCTTGAGCAGATTCTCACCTTCGACGGCCTCGAATGGGTGGGCAATTGCAACGAGCTGAACGCTGCCTATGCGGCGGACGGCTATGCGCGCGTGAATGGAGTGAGCGCGCTGCTGGTTACCTATGGCGTTGGCGATCTGAGCGCCCTCAACGGCGTCGCGGGGGCCAATGCCGAGCACGTGCCGCTGGTGTGCATCAGCGGACTGCCGCCGCTGCGTTCCATCAAGAATCGCGAGATCCTCCACCATACCTCCGGAACCGGCGACTTCGAAGACGTCATGACCTGCATGTCGCAATTCACCGCGGCCAAGGCCAGAATCACGCCCGCCAACGCCGCGGTGGAAATCGACCGGCTGCTGTTGACCTGCATGCGCGAAAAGCGCCCGGTCTATCTGCAACTGCCCTGCGACGTTGTCTTCCTCATGGTGGAAGCTCCCAGCGGAGCGCTGGAGCAGTATGCAGTAGGGGTTGATGAACAGCAAGTCGAGCTGGTCGCTGATCTCATCTCTAGGAAAATGTCCGCTGCCAGGCGTCCGGCTCTACTGGTCGACGTGGATGCGCACCGCTTTCATCTGCGCTCTTCGATCCTGTCGCTGCTGGAGTGCTGCAGTATCCCGTTTGCCAGCATGGCCAGCGGCCGCGGAACACTGGACGAGCAGCATCCGCTCTATTGCGGCATCTATGCCGGCGCATCCAGCGCCGAGGAAACCCGCGCCACCATAGAAGGCTCCGATTGCTTGTTGATGGTAGGCGTCCGCTTCTTCGACGCAACTACAAGTTTCTTCCATACAAATCTCCGGGTAGAAAACTCGATCCTGCTTGAGCCCTTTT
>JAJXXG010000686.1 GCA_021781255.1 Acidobacteriota bacterium | reverse complement strand
CTGGTGGTGCTGTAGCCCTTCAGCGCGCAGCCCATTGCGGAGCCGCTGGAGGATGAGACGGAGGCCGCGTATCGCGCGCTGGTGCTGGGCACGCGGGATTACGTGCGCAAGTGCGGATTTCGCAAGGCCCTGGTGGGGCTGAGCGGCGGAATCGACTCGGCGCTGGTGGCGGCCATTGCCACGGAGGCGCTGGGACCGGAGAACGTGATTGGCGTGGGCATGCCAAGCCCGTATTCTTCCACCGGGTCCGTGGAGGACAGCCGAAGGCTGGCGGCGAACCTGGGCATTTCCTTTGAAGTAATCGGCATCTCGGGACTGTTCCGGGAGTATATCCACACGCTGGAGCCGCAGTTTGTGGGTACCAAGCCGGATACGACGGAAGAGAACATCCAGTCGCGTATTCGCGGAAATCTGCTGATGGCGCTGTCGAACAAGTTCTCCGCTCTGGTGCTTACCACGGGGAACAAGTCTGAGATGGCAGTGGGCTACTGCACGCTGTATGGGGATATGGTGGGCGCGCTGGCGGTGATCGGCGACCTGATCAAGACGCGCGTGTATGCGGTGTGCCGCTGGCTGAACCGGGAGCGGGAGGTGATTCCCGCGCCGATCCTGGAGAAGCCGCCCTCGGCCGAGCTGCGGCCCGACCAGAAGGATACGGACTCGCTGCCGCCGTACGATGTGCTCGATCCGATTCTGGAGGCCTACGTGGAGCGCTACGAGACGCCGGAGACGATTGTGCGGGAGCACGGCTTCCCGATGGAGCTGGTGAAGCAGGTGGTGCGCCTGGTGGAGCGGTCCGAGTACAAGCGACAGCAGGCCGCGCCGGTGTTGAAGGTAACATCCAAGTCGTTTGGCATGGGGCGCAGATTTCCCATCGCTGTGAAGGTTCAGGTATAAGACAAGGGACGGGTATTTCCCCGTCCGTGGAGGAGATTCCGCTTGATTCGTTCGTATTTCCGCTTGGCTGGTGTTTCCACGCTGGCCCTTCTTTCGTTGACAGCGCAGCACATGCAGGCTCAGCAGCAGGTGCCCGCGGCACCTCCGCAGGCCGCCGCGCCAGCCGCACCCGCACCGCTGGCCGCGCCGATTTTTCCCAAGGCAGACCCGGCAAACTTTACCGCCCCGACGCCGACCGCGGCCGCGGTCAACGGATTTCTGCAGGCGGCCTGGGGCTATGACGAGAACCGCGTCTGGCAGGTACAGGCCATCCTGAAGACCCAGGTGGAGGGTCTGAGCAAGGTGGTGGTGCTGGTGGCCGACAAGAGCGGCAAGCAGAAGATGGCGGCTCTGCAGTTCTTTGCGCTGCCCGATGGCCAGCACATTATCGCCGGAGACGAAGTGCTTCCTTTCGGCGAGCACCCGTATGCCGCTGATCGCGCGGCGCTGCAGCAGAGCGCGGACGGGCCGTATCGCGGCGCGGCGGACAAGACCCTGGAGCTGGTGGAGTTTGCCGACCTGCAGTGCCCGCACTGCAAGGCCGCCCAGCCGACGATGGACAAGCTGGCAGTGGACTTTCCGAAGGCACGGATCGTCTTCCAGAACTATCCTCTGACGCGCATCCACCCGGAGGCGCTGAAGGCAGCTTCCTATGGCGTGTGCGTGACGCGGCAGGGAGGCAGCACGGCCTTCTTCCAGTTTGCGTCGGCGGTGTATGAAGGGCAGGATGGGCTGACGACTCCGGATGGCACGACGCTGACGCTGAACAGCGCGGTGACCAAGGCAGGACTGGATCCGGCCAAGATTGCGGCATGCTCGGCGACGCCGGATGTGCTGGCAGAGGTGCAGAAGTCCGTCAAGCTGGCGCAGTCGCTGAACGTCAACCAGACGCCGATGCTGATGATCAACGGCCGCCCGGTGCCGATTGACGGCGTGCCTTATGAAACGATCAAGAAGATTGTTGAATACCAGGCGAAGCTGGATGGCGTTGCTGCCCAGTAGTCGAACCTGAGCAGAGCCGTAAGACGGAAGCCCCCACGAACGCAGCATGCCGCACACGCGGCCATGCTGAAGGAGTGGGGGCTTTTCTTTGCGGGAAATTTGGCTCTGCGAGGGGGAACGCCTGGCTCAGCGGGCGCGATCGATGCGCAACATGGGCGAGTGGCCCGCGGCCTGCGGCCCGCGAATGACGTGCGGGGTGATGATGATGAGCAGGGTGGCGTAGTCCCTCTCTACCTGTCGGCCAGTGAGGTCATTCAAACCGGGAATCTCCGTGAGCCCCGGCATGCCGCTGATGGCGCGGCTTTCCTGCTGGTTGAGCTCGCTGGCGACGACCACGGCAGAGCCCTCGCGCAGAGTGACGACGGCGGAGTAGGCGCGATTGTTGAGCACGGGCAGGCCGTTGATCTGCGTGCCGGCCAGTGCGGTCAGTTTCAGGTCGAGCGTGAGGGCGACATCGCCGTTGCGAACTACCTTGGGCGTTGCCTTGAGCGTGAGGCCGAGATCCTGATACTCCACCTGGGGGATCTGCATGGCGGATGAGGTTAGCGAGGATAGCAGCGACAGCAGGCTGCTGGATGTTCCGGCGCTGGTAAGGCCCGGTATGTTGATGTTGCTGGAGCCGAGGTCGGAGTAGGACGACGTGGTGATGGGATAGCGCAGGCCGGAGCGCAGCGTGCCGTCTTCGCCATCGCCGATGCGGAGCTGTATGTCGTCGAGGGCGCGCGAGTCAGAGGCGTTGAGGCTGAGATTGGCGGAGGCCGGGCCGGGCGAGAGACCGGAGAGCGTGAGCCCGCCGCCGAAGAGCGCAATGCCGTTCGAGAAGATGGAACTGGAGACCTGCCCGGAGGCGAGCAGGATGCCCAGGATGGCCAGCGTGTCTCCGGGAGCGGCGAGGCCGGAGGAGATGATCTGCTGCACAAGTTGCTGGTTGGAGTTGAGGATGGCCTGCTCCTCGGCATAGACGTTGAAGGCCGTGAGTTGCTGGGGCAGGATGGCGCCGGTACTGCGCTGGTTGGTGTGCGCGAGCTGGATGAGACGCACGTCGAGCAGCACCTGGCTGCGCCCGTCGAGAAGCTGGCGGAGCGTGGTGTTGAAGGCATCCAGCGTGTCAGTGGACGCGCGGATGGTCATGGTGCCTTTGCTCTGCTCCAGGACGGCCTGGCGCGTCTGGAAGACGGTCTTGGCCAAGTCGCTGACGTCGGTCATCTCCTTGGTGGACAGGCCGGGCAGATAGATGGTTTCCATGTCCTGGCGCGTGTACTGGTCGCGGTTCTGCGGGGTATCGCGCGCGACGAGGACGCGGTGGGCATCGAGCGGCACGGCGAAGGAGTGCGTGACGAGGCCGAGCGCCTGCGACGCCTGCTGGTAGGTGGCAGAGTCAAGGTCAAAGCGAACGGGGACCGGGGCGATGCTCTGGTCCACGGTGGCGTCGATTCCGTAAGCCTTGTAGACGTTCAGGATGAGCTGACGCGCGTTGGTGCGCAGGTGGAAGTTGTGCGTGTCCGCGTTGGCGACGAGATCGGGCGCGCTGCCAAGGGTGGCTGCACCCTGCTCGTAGACGGACTCCGTGCGGCCGCTGATGGCGTCGTCCGCCTGCTGGTTGAGCCGCTCCGCGAGCTGGGCATTGCCGGGGTCGAGTTGGAGCGCGCGCTGCAGGGCGGCTCGCGCGGCTGCAGAGTCTCCGCTGAAGCGGGCCTTGGTGGCTGCCTGGATGAGCGCGGTGACGACATGGCTACGCGCGACCTTGGCGGCGAGGCCGTATTCGGGTTTGCCGGGGTCCAGTTCGGCGGCCTGTTCGTACTGCTGCAGGGCGGCTTCGAAGTCACTTTTTTGGAAGAGCCTGCCAGCCTGAAGAAAGAGTTTGGCGGCGCGACGCTGATCCCGTGTAGAGACATGCGTGCTGGAACTGGACGTGGCCATCGCGGAAGCCGTAGCGGAGGCCGGGGCCTGCGCGGCCGGTTGGGCCTGCTGCGCCAGGGCTGCACCGGACGCCGCGAGCAGCAGCGCCGCGAGCCGCGCGGGTCGATGGTGGATCGCGCTCATGCTGGCAGATCCTTGGCTGCGGCGCGGGTGGCGGCGAGCAGATCGGCCAGGGATGTGGCGCAGGCTTCGGGGTGGTGCTCGAGAAGCGTGTCGAAACTGAAGTGGCCTGTGGCGACGGCGATGACGGGCAGGTGATTGGCGTGGGCCGCTTCAATGTCCCGCGGGGTGTCGCCGACGACGCAGATTTGCGCGCCTGACTCGCAGAGCTGGCGCGCCTTGTGCGCGGCGTGCCCGATGAGTTGGGAGCGAATGGGAAAGTGATCGCTGAAGCCGCCGAAGCGGAACCACTCGCGCAGGCCGGCTGCCTCAATCTTGATCCAGCCGATCATCTCCAGGTTGCCGGTGGCCACGCCGAGCAGGGCTCCGCGGTGCGCGAGATGGCGGAGAACATCCTCAACGCCTGGCATGAGGATGGGATCGAGCTGGTGGCGCCGCTCGGCAACGTGGTTGCACATGCCCTGCAGGATGGCTTCGACCTGCGGCTCCAGCACTTGAGGAGGGATGCCGGCGCGGGCGCAGGCGTCGCGCAGGATGGCGGTGTCGGTACTGCCGTGAACGGGGACGCCTTCGAGCGATACCTCGAAGCCGGTGACGCTTTGCACGGTGTGAGCAAAGGACTCGAAGTGGACACGATCACGGCTGCGCAGGAGCGTGCCGTCAATGTCGAACAGATATGCGTTCTGTTCATCCCATCGAAATCCGGGTTGGATGGCAATCCGCGCTGTGTTCTGTTGGGTCGTCTGCATCGTATGGGGAGTTGGGTCAGCCGTGGTGCAAGCCCTGGCGTACCGCTCCGAATACAGGACGTTCGCTGCGCGGCGGACGCTTGAGCCCGGCGCGAACTTCCGCGAGGCTGAGCCCCAGCTCTGCCATGGTGCGGCTCAGCGTGTTGCGGTGAATGCCCAGCTCATCGGCCGCTTTGCACTGGTTTCCCCGGTTTGCCACCAGCACTTCGCGCAGATATTGCTTCTTGAATTCGCGCACGGCATCCTCGTAGCGAATGCCGCTGGAATGCATTTGTGTTACCAGGCTATCCAGTTCTCGTTTCACGTCTACCCCTTGCATTACTAGCTTGCCACATTCGACCGCGGAACGGTCCGGCAAAAAATCATACACCGGTTGTGCCCGGGTGCATCCACTCGGGCGATGCTTTTTCGAGGGATTTGAGTTCCTGGCGCACGCGGTCGGCAAGCCGCTCCGGAGTGATGTGGGTGCTGAAGTGGCAGGCCCCGAAAAAATATCGTGGCAGCCGCGACTGCGTGAGCCACTGGGTTTTGGGGAAGAACGCGACGGTGACAAGGATGCACACGGTAACCATGAGCGCTCCCTGAAAGAGGCCGAAGACTGCTCCGGCGAGGCGGTCGAGGCATCCGAGCCCGATTTTGTGCAGCGCCCTGGAGAGGAGCGAACCCGCGATGCCGGCCAGAACCATGACCGCGATGGCGATCCCCAGGAACGCAATGGCGTCCGCAACCATGGCGGTGTGCACCATGGGCCGGAGCAGGCGGGCGAGGCTGCCGTAGTTCCACGCCGCCAGGATGAGCCCGAGGACGAGCCCGCCGAAGGAGAACACGGAGCGGAAAAATCCCCGCAGCAGTCCGCCGAGCACGGCGGAGGCGAGGATAATCACGATGATCCAGTCGACGATGGTCATGGGCGCGTCCATCCCCTGCATCTACAGAGCTAGGTCGCGGCCGGTGAGCCGGCGGAAGGCCTGCAGATACTTGGCGAGCGTGCGCTCGACCACATCGGCGGGCAGGCCGGGCGCGGGCGCCTGCTTGTTCCAGCGGATGTTCTCGAGATAATCGCGGACGAACTGCTTGTCAAAGGACGGCTGAGGACCACCGGGCTTCCAGGCGGATGCCTCCCAGAAGCGCGAAGAGTCGGGTGTGAGCACCTCGTCGGCGAGGACGATGCTGCCGCCGATGGTGCCGAACTCGAACTTGGTGTCTGCCAGGATGAGGCCGCAGGACTCAGCGTGCTGCGCGGCGCGGGTATAGATGGCGAGGGTCAGGCGGCGCAGTTCGGCGGCAACATCCGCGCCGAGGATATGCTGCGTCTGCTCGAAGGAGATGTTCTCGTCGTGCGAGCCGTCCTGGCTCTTGGTGGCGGGGGTGAAGACCGCTTCCGGCAGGCGGGAGCCGTCAAGCAGGCCCTCGGGCAAGAGAATTCCGCAGACGGTTCGGCTGGCCTGGTACTCCTTCCAGCCGGAGCCGGCCAGGTAGCCGCGGGCGACGCACTCCACCGGGAACATGCTGGCCCGCTTGACGAGCATGGAGCGGCCCTCCAACTGGTCAGCATAGGGCTGGAGCGAGGCAGGGAACTCGGCGACGTTGGCCGAGATGATGTGGTTGGGGACGAGGCCGGCCAGCAGATCGAACCAGAAGAGGGATATCTGGGTGAGGATCTTGCCTTTGCCGGGGATGCCGGTGGCCAGGACGTGATCGAAGGCGGAGATGCGATCGGTGGCGACCAGCAGAAGGTCTTCGCCGACGGCATAGAGATCGCGGACCTTGCCCCTGCCGAGCAATGGAGTGTCACCAAGATGGGAATGAAGAAGAGCAGTCATAGGAAGGCCTTATCGGGTGGAATCGAAACTCCGATTCTCCGGTGTGAGCGGCGATTTGTCAATTTTGCACATGCCGGTACGAGGTTCCCCGATGGCGGTGCGCGAGGGCGAAAAGTCGAAGATGTGTGATGGCCGTCACGGAATGAGGGCTGGAAATGGGCGACACTCCAATTGTCAACATGGTTCGGAGGGCGGGCAAGAAAGTCCTCTTTGAGCCGGGCGACACGAGGCAGCAGTGGAAAGGGGAAGCCGCGGCTAGCTTCGTTTCTAAGGGATCACCAGTAGCCGCGCGCTACCGACCTCCAGCGCCGGCTACTGGTACCCGTTACTCACTTGTGATTCGCAAGCGCCTCCGAAGAGAAGATATCCTTCGGGGGCGATTTTTATTTCCGGAGCATATTTAAAGCGCAGACCCTGCGGGGCAGAGTCTGCGCGAGATGGGGTGGGAATGCGTGCCTAAGCCGTGGCGCGCTGCTGCTCGTGGCCGCCGAGCTTGACGCTGACCACCTTGGAGACACCCGGCTCCTGCATGGTGACGCCGTAGATGATGTCGGCGGAGTGCATCATGCGCTTGGAGTGGGTGACGAGGAGGAACTGCGTCTCCTTGCTGAGGGAGTGGAGCAGGTCCGCCAGCCGGCCGACGTTGGTTTCGTCGAGGGCGGCATCCACTTCGTCGAGCACGCAGAACGGGCTGGGCTGGAACTGGAAGATGCCGACGAGCAAGGCGAGCGCGGTGAGGGCCTTTTCTCCGCCGGAGAGCAGCAGCACGTTCTGCAGCTTTTTGCCCGGCGGCGAGGCCACGATGTCCAGCCCGCTTTCAGCCTGATTTTCTGCATCGGTGAGCCGCAGGAAGGCCTGACCGCCGTGGAAGAGGCGGGTGAAGACCTGGCCGAAGTTCTCATTGATGCGGGCAAAGGCTTCGTCGAACTTGGTGCGCGAGATCTGATCGATTTCGCGGATGGTCTCCTGGGTGTTTTCGATCGACTCCATGAGATCTTTGCGCTGGGTCTCCAGGAAGTCGTGACGCTCGGCGGTCTCTTTGTACTCGTCAAGAGCCATCATATTGACGGGGCCCATCTGCTCGATGCGCTGGCGCAGGGAGCGGCAGGCTTCCTCTTCCGCGGTGAGGGCTTCACCGGCGATGTGGACGATCTCGGCGTCTGAGCGCAGGGCGGCGGCCTCGACGTTGACCTCTGCCAGGCAGCTGGCCTCTAGGTGCTCCAGGTCAGAGTGCAGCTTGGCCACCTCACTGGAGCGGTTGGCGCGGGCATCGCGCAACTGGTCGAGCGAGGCGCGGCTGGTCTTGAGCTGGCTTTCCATGGTGGCCAGCTGCTGCCGCAGGGCCAATGCCTGGGCGGCCATGGTCTGCGCCTGGGCCAGGGCCTCGGCACGGATGACGGTGAGCTCCTGCTCGCGCTGGGCCAGGCTGGCGCTTTCTCCTGTGCGCTGTTCGCGCTCGGCCTGGGCGGCGGTGCGTTGCTGCTCGATGGCCTGTACGCGCCGTTCGAGGTCGGCGTGCAGGCGGTCAATGCGCTGGAACGCTGCCTCGGCGCCGCGGCGGCGCTCCTCCAGCCCGGCAAGCTCGGCGGTGAGGCGCGCGGCATCCTGCTGCAGGACTTCACGATTCTGGCGCAACTCGGCAAGCTGTGCCTGCTGCTCTTCGAGCGCGGCTTCAGCGGCCTTGTGTTCGGCCTCAAGGCGTGCTGCTTCTTCACGCTTCTGCCCAATGATGGCGAACTTAGCTTCGCGCGCATCCTTGTTGCGGGCGGCCTGCAGGGTCCATTCCTGCAGGCGGCGCTCAACGCGCTGAATCTCACCTTCCATCTGCTTTAACGCCGCGCCCTGGTTGGCGGCGTCGCGCTCGGCCAGACGGCGCTCTTCACTGCGGATTTCAATCTGAGAGGTCAGCTCTTCCAGCGTGCGGGTGAGAACGGCGGCCTGCAACTCTGCCTGATCGAGATCCTTTTCGATTCCGGCGAGGCGCTTTTCGGCTTCGCGCAGCTCGCGCTTCAGGGCGAGAGGACCTTCGCTGGCAGGCTTGCCGCCAGCAACCGTGGCGTTGTGGAAGCACTCGCCTTCCGGCGTGAGGAAGTAGGCGTGCATGTGCTCGAGTGCCAGCCGCTGCGCCAGCGCGGGGCTCTCGACGATGAAGCCATTGCCGAGTTTGGGCAGGATGGCCTCGAGCGAGTTGCCGAAGCCGTTGAGGACGCGGATGGCGTCCTTCAGGGGCGTGACCCCGGGGTAGTCGATGCGGATTTGCTTTTCTTCGAGGTACTCCTCGAAGAGGTTACCCTGTGCCGCGTCGTGAATCAGGAAGGTGGCGCGTCCGTCGACGCCGGACTTGAGCAGCTTGACGCCTTCCTCAGCTGCATCCCAATTCTTGACGACGACGTAGTTCAGCTCCTCGCGCAGGAACTCGTCGACCACGCCCTCATGCTCATTGCTGACTTCAATGAAGTCAGCCAGCGTGCCGGCGGGCGCCATGCTGTTTTCAAGCGCGCCGGGCTTGAGCAGGTTGCGCACCGTGTCTGTGGCATAGCTGTGATTGCGGATAAGCGCCTGAAGGGAGTTGCGGCGCCCGGTGACGGTAGCCTGCTCACTGCGCAGCTGGTTGGAGCGCGTGCGGAGGGCGTTCTCCTCAGCGCGACGCATCTGCAGGTCGGCACGCAGGGCGGCGATCTCGGCTTCGAGGCGCTTGAGGGTCTCCCCGGCGTTCTCAAAGCTGAGCCTGGCCTGGCCACTCTGGACGCCGAGCCGCTCCAGCTCATTCTTTGCCTGGCCCAGCTCGGCATTCAGTCGCTCGGACTCGCGCTCAAGGGCGGCGAGGTTCTCTTCCGCCTGTGCAGTGCTGTTGCGCGCATTGCCCGCCTGCGAGAGCAGGTGCATGGCGTGGCGGCGGTTGGCCTCCATTTGCCGCTCCGCGGAGAAGACCTCTTCCGCCGCGGCCCTGGCCTGGTGCTGGTGGGCCTGCACCCGCTGGTGAAAGGCATGCGCTTCACCGGCCGCCGTCTCAAGGAAGCTGCGCTGCTGGGCACGCTCCTCGGCAATGCTGGCGAGCTGCGTGCGGGTCTGTTCCAACTCAACGGCAGCCGCCTCGATGCGGGACTCCAGCTCGCCGATGCGCTCGGAGTTGCTGCGCTCGCGGGCGGCGGCGCGCTCTAGCTCGACGGCGGCGCTGTTGGCGCGGTTCTGGGCATCCTGGCCTTCGCGGTCGAGCTCGTAGCCGCGCTCGGTGAGGGAGTGCTGGCTGGCCTCCATGGTTTCAATTTCGGCGGCGGAGCCGTTGATCTGCTCGGTAAGGCTGGCGATCTCCTGCTGCAGGTGGGCCTGCTCGGCGTCCATGAGCGCCATGCGGCTGGCGAGCACAACGCGCAGGCGGCCGCGCAGCTCATCGCGAACAGCGGCGAAGCGCTCGGCCTTGGCGGCCTGCCGCTTCAGGCTGTTCATCTGGCGGGTGACTTCTTCAAAGATGTCATCCACGCGGGCGAGGTTCTGTTTGGAACTCTCAAGGCGCAGCTCAGCCAGGCGCTTCTTGGTCTTGAAGCGTGTAATACCGGCGGCTTCTTCAATGATGGCGCGGCGGTCGTGCGGCTTGGAGCTGAGCAGCTGGCCGATGCGCTCCTGCCCGATGATGGCGTAGCTCTCAGGACCGAGGCCGGTGCCCATGAAGATGTCCTGAATATCGCGGAGACGGCAGAGCTTGCCGTTGAGCAGGTACTCGCTTTCGCCGGTGCGGAAGAGACGGCGGGTGATGACAATCTCACCCT
>JAJXXG010000282.1 GCA_021781255.1 Acidobacteriota bacterium | reverse complement strand
CGAGGGATCGGTAAAAGGATGCGGCATCATCTCCGGCACAAACAGGACCATCGTTGGATCCCTGTGCATCATCGGGCCAACCGTATGTATTCCACGCTTGTCCTGCGCGGAGATTACCTCTCGGTGCACCATCGCGTGCAGCAGCTTCTCAGCCTCTGCGTGATAGTCGTAAATCCCCTTGCCGTCGCCCCAGCGGTTTGACGCAAACAAGAGCGCCATCGCAAAGTAGGACTCGCCATCCGGTGCTGCGCCTTCCGAGTTATGTGTCCCGTCCCACTTGCAGCTCCACGCGAAGAACTCATAGCTCGGCGCCTTCGGATCACTGATGTACATGTAGGTCTTCGCCCAATTCCACAGCGCGTCGAATTCCTTCTTCTTGTTCAGCTCCACGGTGGTCATCATTCCGTAGGACATGCCTTCGGTGCGCACATCGTGGTTGGCCCAGTCGGTCAGGTAAGCCAGCGGGCCGTTCGCATTTTTGCCGGCAGGGAAGTAGACGGCCTGCGTCTCGGGGTTGCCGTGGAACAGCTGCTCATAGGCGGCTTCTATCTTCGCGTGAACCGCGCGCTCTGAGTGACCATCCGCCGCGAAGAGGTTCTGATACTTTCCGGTTGCGTATGCGCCGGAGCCGTTGTTGAGCGTCTGCCCGGCCACGACCGCAGGCAACGCCGCGGCCAGCAGCAGAGCGGCCCTCACAGCCACGCCACACGTCTTCACTTTGCACATGGGGAACCTCGCAGTCGCTTGAAGTGAAGCGATTTACTTATCGCTTCGAAGTATCGCGCGCCGGGCTTCCAAGTGGCAAGCTTGTTCTGGTTTGTTACCGTCTATTCTGCCCGGCTGCGCAGGTTTGGAGTCAGCTTGCGTAGCACAAACTCCTGCACCACGGTGCTCACTTCGCGCTCCGCCGTGCTGATCAGGAAGCCCTCATACACCAGGCTTCCGCCACGGTTCGATTGAGGATAGTAGAGATCAGAGAGCGCACTGGAAATCACATCGCCGCCCATGCTCGAGTAGTTCGGCTGCCATTTGCCGTTGTCGCCCTTGCACACAAATGGTCCGGCAAGAGCATGCATCAGCCGCGACTTCTTTGATCCCGTTCCTTTGTAGTAATAGCGCGGATCCTGGTGCAACAGTGCCGGCAAAACGGCGCCGCCAAAAAACAGATCGGTAAATCCATCCGCATAAACCATTCCGAATCGTTGCCCATACCCCTTCGCACCCTGCACGTAATCGGGCGTGTCGGAGGCCTGATAGATTCCCGCCATTGCCCCCGTGCCCAGAAACGTGATCGGGTCCGTCATCGCGTGAAAAGCCATCTGGAACTTCAGCTTCGCCGTCATCGGCGCAGCATTCTCGCCGTCGTAGACCACGTAGAAATTCGGAATAAAGCCCATCACGCGCTGCTGCTCTTCCAGATGCACCTGCTCGGTCGCAATCTCCACAGGAGAGGCCGAAACTGTCACCGTCATTCCTTCGGCAACCGCGCGCAGCGCAATGTCCTTCACAAACAGATACTGGTCAGGATCGAGCGTCAGAGCCGGCGAGTTCCAGTCCTTGAAGCCCGTAGCGCGTACCGCAAGATGATAGGCCACTCCCGGCTTCAGATTCGCAAACTCAAATTCGGCGTTGTCGGTCGCAACCATGGTGTGTTGCTCGGCTGGGTTGCCATCATCCAGCGTCACTGTCGCGCCGGGCACCAGGTCGCCGTTTTCGTCGGTCACCGTGCCGCCAATGCTTGCACCATGGGCCACCACACCTTGCGGTGCGGGCGCGTCCGCGGCCGTTGGTGCAGCCGCCACCATTGATTGCGGTGCAGCCGCCCGCGCAGGCGATGGCTCCGCGCCACCGGCGGCTGATTGTGCAGCCAGTGAGGTCCAACTTATCAACACAAATCCTAAGAAAACAATTGCGGAACGATACAAAGAGCGTGAGCTCATCCAGTCACCAGTCGTTGATTGGCCGGCGCCCGTTTGGATGGTTCACCCGGAAATGTCCTCGCCTGCCGGGGGAGCAACCTACAGGGGCAAAATACCCCCGTCGATCCAACTCATTGACCCGGCGGGGGCGGCGGTTTTCGATTTAAAGCCTTGCCTTCAATTAGACGCGAAAATCGCTCCCCCGACGCAGGGAATTTTTGCCCTGGTAACAGTACCAGTTATGCTTTTCTTTGCCGCGCTTTGCAGCTCTTGATCCCGTTCAGCAGCTGCTCCACCTTGTCCTTGCTCTCGAGTGTCCTGAAGTGGTCTTCCAGTCACTCCGGCGCCGGCAGCTTGCTTGCCGCGATCCTTGTCCACGGCAAGCCAGCCCTCTCCCATCTACTTCGTCACTGCGCCGCCTGATTTTGGTTCCTGCGACTGCATCAGCTCCTGGACATCCTGCTGCATCGCCGCCGCCATCTTCACGCTGCGCTCCCGAACTCGACCCATCACCACGCCCATGTACTCCCTCATGATGAGCGGCTGGGCTTCAATCAGGTGTTGTCCGGCGGGTGTGCTGTAAAACGCAATGTAGGCATCAGCATCTGCGCGTGTCATGTGGTGGCGATAGACCACCGTCGCGTCGCTCATCATCTCGTCCACTGGATAAATCTGCTCCGCCTGCTGCATATACTTCGCCATCAACTTTTCCATGGAGGCTTCTTGCTCCGGCGTCATCTGCTGCGACTGCGGATACTTCTTCAGCATCGCCTCCATCTGCTCGTGCACACCCCGCTTCATCATCTCCGGCAGCATCTGCAGCGTCCGGTTCAGCTGCTCGCGCACGCGCATCACCTCAAAAAGCTTCGCAATCTGCTCCGGCGTCGCCTGTTGGTCCGCGGGAATGGTCACTGTATCCTGTTGCGTGCCTGCTGCGGCATGCGCTGCCGGAGCCTGTGCAATCGCTGCGCACGGCGTCAGAGCCAATCCCATCACTGCCGCCATCCAAATCACTTTCTTCATACTTTCCTCAAGTTTCGGTTGGGCCCGCACCGCCGGTGAGTGCGGTGCCTGCGTTCCATCGCGCGGGCTCACTTCACCACCGCTTCCCCATTCTGCGTTCGGTGCTGCTCAGAACCTCAAACAAACCGGGAATCTGGGTCTCCATTGTCTCCATGTCGCCGGTAATCTTGTCCACCCCGGCAGCTCTATTGCTCCGGTGGGGACCACAGTGATTCTACCCATCGCGGTCAGGGTCGGCCATGACCACTCCACGTCTGCCATATCGTTCAGCATCAAATCATCCGCCGTTGCAAAGTCCCCAGAAGCAGCAGACCCTCCGGCGTGTTGCCGGAGGGCCTGAAAAACCGCCTGAATTCAGTGTCCTGCTTACGCAGCCTTCTCGTCGATCTTCGATCCCCACATTCCATAGAAGGCAATGTAGAGATAGCAGGCAATCGGCAGCAGGAAGGCAAGCTGGATGCCCACCTTGTCCGCCAGCGCGCCAATCAGGAAGGGAATCACTGCGCCGCCCACCACCGCAGTCATAATCAGTCCGGAACCCTTGCTCGTCAGAGGCCCCAGTCCGGCAATGCCCAGTCCAAAGATGTTGGGGAACAGAATCGAATTGAAGAAGCCGCACAGCACCAGCGTCCAGATGGCCACATTGCCATGCGACATCATCGAAACTGTCAGCAGCAACGCGCCGCAGGCGGCAAAGCCCGCCACCAGACGGCCCGCCTTCATCTTCGTCAAAACCCATGAGCCCAGCAGCCGGCCCACCATGGCGCCCAGCCAGTAGAGCGACACCAGGAACGACGCCGTCTTTTCGCTGCTCATGCCCTGGTTCTTGAAATAGTTCACAGCGATTGACGCAAGACCCACTTCCACGCCCACATAAAGGAAAATACCCACCGCGCCCAACACCGTGTGCTTGTAGCTCCAGATGCTGCGCTCCAGGATCGGATCGCCCTCTTTCGCCGGACGAAACTCCTGCGTCTGCTTGATGTGAGGCAGGTGCAGGAAGGCCACCGCGAATCCAAGAATCAGCAATCCGGCCGCAATCAGCATGTAGGGCACACGTACTGTGTTGGCGATTGCCGCCTTGCTGATCATCTTCGTCGGGTCGGTGAGGATGAACGCACCGGCTACAATCGGCGCAATCGCGGCGCCAATCGAGTTGAACGCCTGGGCCAGCGTCAGCCGCACCGGGGCGCTGTGCTCCGGTCCCAGAATCGCCACATAGGGATTCGCCGCTGTCTGCAGCGCCGTCACGCCCGCGCCCACAATGAACACGGCTGTCAGAAACAATGGAAAATTCACAAGCTTCGCTGCCGGAATGAACAACAGGCAACCCACCACCTGGATGAACAGCGAGACCACCATCGTCTGCTTGTAGCCGATCCACTCAATCAGCTTGGCAGTGGGCGAGGAGAAGACAAAGTAGGCCAGGAAGAACGCTGACTCGGCCAGCATAGCCCAGGCGTAGCCCAGCGTGAAGATGGACTTCAGGTGCGGCACCAGCGCCATGTTCAGTGTGGTGATGAACCCGAAGATGAAAAACAGTGCCGTAACGATGATGAACGGCCCGGTATAGCTCGGCTGGTTTTGCCCCGCCGGTGGTGTCGATCGTGTGGACATAAGAGGTTCTTCCCCGTTTCGTCAAAAAATTCCCGCCTGCATCGGCGGAGGGTTGCGCAGGACAAACGCTTTTCTCGCGCCACCACCCATTCGGCTGCAACCACACTATACGCACACCCGCCGGATTGGGAAGCCGCTTCAGGCAAGCGAAGGAATGGCTACCAGCGGGGAAGCGCTTTCCGCTATCCTCGAAGTACCGCAAGGAGAAAATTGTGCCTATCGCAGCGCTGAACACAGCCAAGCGGAAGAAGGTTCTGGCGGCCCTGGAAGGAAACTGGCAGGCCGAGATGCAGGGCTACCATACCTACCAGACCCTCGCCGACCGCGACACTGACCCTGTCCGCGCACAGGTCCTGCGCCACCTGGCCCAGGCTGAGCTGGAGCATGCCGCCCTGTGGGAGAGCCGTATCGAAGAGCTCGGTGGCCCCAAGCCCGTTTACTCTGGCGGCCCCGGCGGCGAAGCCGACTCTCTCGCGAATCGCGCTGGCGGCACCAAGATGGCCCTCCGCCGCCTCGAGATTGAAGAAAGTCGCGACATCGCCCGCTATGGTTTGCAGCTTAAGGATCTCGGCGACGAAGGCGCTGTCGCCATCCTCGAGCACGTCATTGAGGACGAGAAGGATCACCATCGCGAACTGGGCTCACTACTGCGCGGGCATTACATGGCTCCGGCCGGTGCGCCTCGCGTAGACCCCAAGGCCGTCCTCGACGAGTTGCTGGCCAAGCGCGACCAGGGCCGCAGGCAGCCCGGCGCATGGATTGGCGATGCCATTTATGGCGTCAATGACGGCCTCGGCGCAATCTTTGGCATTGTCTCCGGCGTCTCCGGCGCAACCGCTGGTGACAGCAAATATGTTCTCCTCGCCGGAATCAGCGGCATGATCGCTTCAGCGCTCTCCATGGGTTCCGGCGCTTATCTCGCCGCCAAAAGTGAGCGCGAAATCTACGAAGCCGAGCTCGCACGCGAGCGCGAGGCCATCGCCCTCAATGGAGCCGAAGCCCGGGAGCTGCTCTCGCTCTACTACCAGGTGAAGGGACTGCCCGAAGAAGACGCCGACCGCATCGTTGACCACATCGCCCGCGACCCCGAGCAGATGCTCCGCGTTCTGGCCAGCGAGAGGCTCGGCACATCAGAGGAAGCCCTCTCCAAGCCCATCGTCTCGGCCAGCTCCGGCGCACTCTCCACGGCCGTTGGTGCCATCATTCCCATCATCCCGTTCTTCTTCATGAGCGGGATTCCGGCGATTATCGCTGCGGGCATTGTCTCGCTCGCAGCCCACTTCGCCGTCGGCGCGGCCAAGAGTCTCATCACTGTGCGTTCATGGTGGTCTTCAGGGTTGGAAATGACCATCGTCGGCGCGGTCGAGGGCGCAGTTACTTACGGAATCGGAATCCTGCTTGGCATGGGAGGCATGTAGGCCTACCCGTCAGGCCTTCACCGCGGTCTCCATCAGTTCTTGTGCCGCCCCGCGTCCCAGCCGGATGCAGTCTGAGATCCCAATCCCGTCGTAGGCATTCCCCGCCAGCTTCAGCCCCGGCAGCGTCTCCACGCGTGCGCAAATCCGCTCCATCCGCTCCTGGTGTCCCACCGCATACTGGGCCATCGCGCGTCGCCAGCGCGCAACCTGCACCGACTCTGGCTCCACGCCATCCCGCATCACCGCGTCGCCAAGAATCTCGCGCAGTTCGCGCCGCACCGTGGCCAACAGCGCCTCATCACTCTCGTCCAACAGCTTCTCGTTGCGCGCTCCACCCAGGAAGGCACGCAGCACCGCCTTGCCTGCGGGTGTGCGGCCCAGAAATTTCCTGTGCGCAAACGTGCAGGCCAGCATCGTACGGCCCTCTGCGGCTGGAACCAGAAATCCGAATCCCTCCGGCAGAGGCCCCAAAGCGCTTTCGTCGAAGACCAGGTTCACTGTGATCGACGACGAGTAGGGAATCGCCGACAGATCCTCGCCCAGCTCCGTATCCACCGTGCTCAGCAGTGCGCCAGCGGCCCACGCCGGCGTGGCCAGAATCACTGCGTCAAAGTGTTCCGCTGTTCCGTTGCTCGTCACGCGCCAGCCTTCGCCCTCGCGGCGCAAGCTGCTTACAGGCGCTCTCCGCCGAATCGCCTCCGGGCTCAGCCGCGTTTCCAACGCATCCACAAGCTGCCGCATCCCGCCGCGCAGTGTTGTGAATACTCCTCGCGGTGCCGGCTTCGCACCAACCCCCTTCGTTGTTCCCGCCGCGGATGAATGCGCTGCCATCCTCTTACGCATGGCCTTGTGCGCCGCCAGCATCCCCCGTGTCAGAGACCCGTATTTCTCCTCCATCTCCACCAGTCGCGGCAGCACCGTCTGTGCGCTCAACTGCGTCGCATCGCCGCCAAATATGCCGGAAAGCAGCGGGTCCGCCAACCTTTCCACTGCCTCGCGGCCATAGTGCCGCTCCACCAGCGCCGCAACTGACTCATCTTTCTCCGCGGGCCGCGGCGGCAGCAGCAGCTCCAGTCCCATCCGAATCTTCGTGCCCATGCTGAACAGCTGCGTCAGCGCCGTCGGCACCAGCTTCGTCGGAATCAGAAACATCAGCCCATCCGGCAGCGCAATCAGTCGGTTCCGCACCACGATCCATGTCTTGCGCGCGGCATCGTTGCTCGGTGTCAGCGATTCGCCCAGTCCCAGCTCGCGGCAAAGCTCCGCCGCCGCAGGCTTTTCCGTCAGGAAGGAATCAGGCCCGCCTTCCAGCACGGCGCCATTCACAACCTCTGAGGCCAGCACGCCTCCGAGCCGCTCTCGTGCCTCGAACAGCACATATTCGACGTCCTCGCCGGCCGCGCGCGCCTTCTCCAGTTCCCACGCCGCCGCCAGTCCTGCAATGCCGCCGCCGATAATTGCCGTTCTCATCGTGCTATTCGTTCTCCACTCTCGTTCCAGATTAGAATCTCTCACAGCCCGAGGGGACGCGTGTGATTCTAATCACAATCGGACCCCGCCCCGCTGGTCCATACTTGATATGCAGTCGGGCTTAAGGGAGAGGTGTATCCTTCAGCCGAATGCCATCCCCGCATGGGACCTCGATGGATTGGCCCGCTTCCTCGCCCTTCCGCGCCGGTCACGCATCCGGAGCTCTCCATGAATGCCGAACTGATCCATCGCCTGCACTTTGCCTTCACGGTCACCTTTCATTATCTCTTTCCCCAGCTCACCATGGGCCTGGCTCTGCTCATCGTCGTGCTCAAAACCGTGGCCCTGCGCACAGACGATGCCCACTGGGATCAGGCCGCGCGCTTCTGGGGAAAAATCTTCGGTATCAATTTCGTCTTCGGCGTCGTCACCGGCATCCCCATGGAGTTCGAGTTCGGCACCAACTGGGCTCGCTTCTCCCAGCTCTCCGGCGGCGTCATCGGCCAGCCCCTCGCCATGGAGGGTGTCTTCAGCTTCTTCCTTGAGTCAGCCTTTCTCGGCCTCTTCCTTTACGGCGGCAATCGCCTTTCAAAGAAGCTCCACTGGTTCTCGTCTGTCATGGTATTCCTCGGCTCCTGGATCTCAGGCTTCTTCATCATCGTCACGGACGCATGGATGCAGCATCCGGTCGCCTTCGATCGCCTGCCCAACGGCGAGTTTGGCGTCACCAGCTTCTGGAAGCTCCTGCTCAATCCCTGGGGCTTGTTGCAGTACGCGCACAACATGACCGGCGCAGTCGTCACTGCCAGCTTCGTCATGGCCGCTACGGGTGCGTTCTACGTGCTAGAGGGGCGTTCCGGGCCTTATGGCCGCATCTTCGTCAAGGTCGGCGTCATCGCCGGGCTCATCTCCACCATTCTCATCATCTTTCCCACCGGTGACCTCCACGGCAAATACGTCGCGCGCAATCAGCCCGCGGCCATTGCAGCCATGGAGGGCCTCTTCCACTCGGAAACCGGCGCGGGCATCGTCCTCATGGGCCAGCCCAATGAGCAAACCCAGCAGATTGACAATCCCATCGTCGTCAACGACGTCCTCAGCTTCCTCATTTACGGCACCACCAAGGCTGAGGTGAAAGGTCTTGACCAGTTCCCGAAAGACCAGTGGCCCACAACCCTCCCGTTGCTCTACTACGCCTACCACATCATGGCCGGCCTCGGAACCTACTTCGTGCTGCTGATGGTCGTCGCTGCCGTCTTCCTCTGGCGCAAGAGCCTTTTTCACACTCGCTGGCTGCTCTGGCTGCTAGTTATCAGCTTCCCATTGCCTTACATCGCCAACACCGCCGGTTGGATGACCGCCGAAATCGGCCGCCAACCCTGGCTCATCTACGGCATCCTGCGCACCAGCCAGGGCTACTCCGCCAACGTCTCCGCCGGCAACGGACTCTTCACTCTGCTCGGCTTCATGGGGCTCTATACCGTTCTCGGCCTCCTGTTCACCGTGCTCGTCTATCGCGAAATCAGCCGCGGACCTGAACAGAAGACCGCCGCTCCGGCACACGTCGCTTAGAGAAACGCTCTCCACGCTCCGCTCAAGGGGAGAGAAGGGATTCCAAGGAATGATGGGTTTCATCTGGTTCTGGCTTGTTGCCGTCATGATTGTTGGCTACGTGGTGCTCGACGGCTTTGACCTAGGCGTCGGCGTGCTGCATCTGTTCCTCGCGCGCAATGAGCAGGAGCGCCGCACCACACTCCACTCCATCGGCCCCGTATGGGATGGCAATGAGGTCTGGTTGCTCGCCGGCGGCGGCACACTTTACTTTGCCTTTCCTCTGCTTTACGCCTCGGCCTTCTCCGGCTTCTATCTGCCGCTCATGATCGTCCTCTGGCTGCTCATCCTTCGCGGCGTCAGCCTGGAGCTGCGCAACCACCTCGACATGGGCATCTGGACCGGCCTGCTCGACGGCGTCTTCGGCCTGGCCAGCGCGCTGCTCATCATCTTTTTCGGCGCAGCCCTGGCCAACGTCCTGCGCGGCGTGCCCCTTTCGCCAGACGGCTACTTCTTCCTGCCTCTCTGGACCAACTGGCAGCCTGGCGTCAATCCGGGCATTCTCGACTGGTACACCGTCATCGGCGGCCTCGTCGCGCTCGTCGCGCTCACACTCCATGGTGC
Source organism: Acidobacteriota bacterium (assembly GCA_021781255.1). The sequence continues at coordinate 710 of JAJXXG010000282.1, read as the reverse complement.
TTTGTGGCTCACGGTCAAGACTGCAGGCGAGCTCGCACGCCGCGCCCGCGCATGCGTCAATCCGCTGCTCATCGGCCTCGTCATCCTCACCCTCGTGAGCCTTATCGCCACCATCGCCGTGCGGCCCCAGTCGCTCGATAACTACTACAAATATCCCGTCACCTTCATCGTTCCCGCCGGCGTGCTTGTTTCGCTCATCTGCATCTGGTTCTTCAACCGCGTAGAGGAACCGCTCAAGGCATTCCTCTCCTCATGCGTCTATCTCTTCTTTATGCTCGCCGGCGCATGCTGGGGCGTTTATCCCGTACTGCTGCCCGCCACCACCGGCGCGCAATACGACATCACCATCCAGCGCGCCATCTCCGGCCCGCACACCCTGCACGTCGGCCTCGTCTGGTGGTCCTTCGGCATGGCCTTCGCCATCGCCTACATTGTCTTCGTCTATACGCACTTCAAGGGCAAGGTAGACCCCGAGACGCAGTCGCACTAATCTCTTCGTAGCTTCTTCCGTGCGCTAAACACTTCGGGCCGCTCTCCAAGAGCGGCCCGCGTCATTGCAACTCATCTCCATGGAATAATTCCACCCCCCCCAAACATCAATCAGGCAGGCTCGCCGGACTCCCCATCCCAACGAACCTGCCCGATTGCTTTTCGCGGCGTAGTTTGCAGCTCCGGCCGCGAACCCCCCATAAACTCGTCTTACAAACGCA
>JAJXXG010000204.1 GCA_021781255.1 Acidobacteriota bacterium | reverse complement strand
GATTGAGCGGCTAGGCGGTAAGAGGACAATCAAGGTAGATATCCGACTGATCGCAGCCACAAATCGCGATCTTGCCAAAATGGTTAAGGAAGGACAATTTCGGATTGACCTCTATTATCGCCTTAAGGTATTTCCTATCCTCATTCCCTCCCTGCGGCAGCGCCGTGAAGACATTCCACTGCTGGTCAATTACTTCGTAGCGAAGCATGCGCGACGCATGAGCAAATCTATTTCGGCAATACCTCCAGACGTCATGACAGCACTTTCCAATTGGCATTGGCCAGGGAATGTCCGCGAACTGGAGAACTTCATCGAGAGAGCTGTGATTTTGAGTCAGGGATCAACTCTGCATGCACCGCTCGCAGAATTGGAAGATCCCGAAGACACGCAAGAGGCAGATCCTACGCTCGAGACAGCGGAGCGTGAGCATATCCTGCGCGTGCTTCGAGCTAAAAGAGGTGTCATCGGAGGCCCCGGCGGCGCCGCTGAGGAGCTTGGACTCAAGCGAACGACCCTCAACTCCAAATTGAAGAAGCTGGGAATCAGCAGAGAGCAGTATCTATAACCTGCAGGTCAGATTCCGCGAGCAAAAGGGCTCAAGGCTATTTCATGGCGCACCTCGCACTTCCTCTCTCATTTGTGCTGACAGCAACCTTATCAATGCTCTAATGAGTCATGCCTCTTGCAAGACGTCTTGCTGCGCTTAAGCTTCTGGTTCTTTTTCCGTGCTTACTTGCTCTCGGATGTAAATCGCAGGAGATTTCACCTGCCGCCCCGAAACCCACGCCCGTCCTTAACGCGGAAACAGTGGCGGATCGCCTGCGCAGTCTGGCTACAGCGGGAGAGCTCAGCGACTTGCGATGGCCTGACTACAGAAACTATGTGCAGCGCATTCGGGAGCTGTATGCGATAACGAATTATTCCCCTGTGTGGTCTCGAGACGCAGAGCCTACACGCCAGGCACTGGGCGTCATCGCCGCCCTTGAAAGCAGTCAGCAGAAAGGTCTACTTCCCCAGGACTACGACGCTTCGCTCTGGCCTTCCCACATCGCTGCGTTGCACGGTGCACCTGGTAATGCAGATACAGTTGCGCGCTTTGATATGGCGCTTACCGTGAGTGCGATGCGCTACATCTCAGACCTGCATATCGGGCGAGTAAATCCTGCACAATTCAAGTTCGATCTGGATATCAACCATAGAACGTATGATCTGGTGCAGTTTCTCTCGCAGAAGGTTTTAACAGCGCCCGGTGACCTGCAGTCTGTCCTGAATGAAGCTGAGCCGCAGTTCGATGGCTACAGACGCACGGAGATCGCTCTTCAGCATTACCTGACATTCGAGGCCATGGATCCCGGCAAGCCGCTGCCGCAGGTTACAAAGACCTTGGAGCCCGGCGCTTACTATGCGGGGATTACACAACTTGCGCAACGGCTGCGACTCGTAGGCGACTTGCCGCCGGAGGCAATTGTAGATACTGACACCGGAGTCTATGACGGAGCCATCGTAGAGGCGGTAAAGCACTACCAGGTGCGACACGGATTAGGGGGCGATGGGCGACTGGGCAAGCAAACTTTACAGCAGCTCAACATCCCGTTGAACTTCCGGGTAACTCAGTTAGAAGACGCGCTGGAGCGGTGGAGATGGCTACCTCAGGATTTCCCTCAACCTCCGATCGCGGTTAACATCCCGGAGTTCGTGTTGCGTGCGTTTACAAAAGATCGAAAGGTCGCCCTGCGCATGAATGTTGTTGTAGGGAAAGCGGTCCGGCACCAGACCCCGGTCTTTGCACAAGACATGAAGTATATTGTCTTTCGCCCCTATTGGAATGTCCCGCTAAGCATCACGCGGGCGGAGATACTTCCTTCCATCAGAAAAGACAGGAATTATCTTGCGCGAAAGGACTTCGAGGTTACGGATTTAAGCGGTCGCCTCGTGACAAGCGGCCCAGTGACTCAAGATCAGATGGCGCAGATGCGATCAGGCAAGCTGCTCGTGCGGCAGAAACCGGGACCGACTAATTCGCTGGGACTCGTGAAATTTCTGTTTCCGAATACCCACAGTGTCTATCTGCACGACACGCCCGCGCCCCAGCTGTTTGCACAGTCACGCCGTGACTTCAGCCATGGGTGTGTGCGCGTGGAGAAGCCACTCGAGCTTGCGACATGGCTATTGCGGGACCAGCCCGAGTGGACTGAGACGAGCATCAGGCAGGCAATGGAATCTGGACCAGACAATCAACAGGTGGATCTCACGAAGCCTGTACCTGTGCTGATTGTCTACCTTACCGCGGTGGTTGAGCAGAATGGCGAGGTTCACTTTTTCGACGACATCTATGGCCACGATCGCTCGCTCAATGCAGTACTGGCAAAAGGTCGGCCTTATACGAACTAGCCTCTACCAGCGGCGCACTCTACCTACATCCACGTGCACAAAGTTCGACTGCGCATAATAACCTACCCCGCCGCGATGCAGAGAAAGAGCGGCGTCGCGAACTGTCGCTGCAGAAACTCCTGGAATACGAATGTCA
>JAJXXG010000098.1 GCA_021781255.1 Acidobacteriota bacterium | reverse complement strand
CCTCAAAACCAGCGCCCTCAAGCTCGTGTATACACCCGAAGGCGACGGCCAATTCAACGCCGAAAATCTCTCCATCACCCTCACTGTCGATGGCAAGCCTGTCACCTGGCATCCCGGCATGGCGAACCCCGAGAATCTCCAGGGCACCACGCGCACGCTCGACGGCGCCCTCGGCTCCAAGACCAAAGAACCCATCGGTCAAGGACTCATCTCGCGCGCCGGCTGGGTCCTCGTGAATGACTCTACGCGCCCACTCTTTGACTCGGCCAACTTCAGCTTTACGCAGGGAGAAAAGAGCCCCTGGCCATGGGTGATGGAGCGGCCTGCCGACGAGCATCCCGGCGCTTACGACGACTGGTACTTCTTCGGCTACGGCCGCGACTACAGGCAGGCCCTCGGTGACTATGTCAAAGTCGCCGGACGCATTCCCCTGCCGCCACGCTTTGCCTTTGGTGCATGGTGGTCGCGCTATTGGGACTACACCGACCAGGACATTCTCAGCATCGTGAAAGGCTTTCGCGAAAACGACACGCCACTCGACGTCTTCGTCATCGACATGGGATGGCACATCAGCCGCGAGCAGCTTCAGGCGCGTGGCGAACACGACCAGTCCGGTCACTCTCTCGGCTGGACCGGCTACACATGGAACAAGGTGCTCTTTCCCGATCCCACGCAATTCCTTGACAAGCTGCACGCCGCCGGGCTGAAGACCAGCCTCAATCTCCATCCCGCCTCAGGCATCGAGCCGTGGGAGGCCGACTATCCTGCGATGGCGCGCGCCATGGGCATTGATCCGGCAACCAGGAAATACGTTCCCTTCGACCCCACCAATAAGAAGTGGGCAACAAATTACTTCAACATCGTCCTTCATCCGCTGGAGAAGCAGGGCATCAACTTCTGGTGGCTCGACTGGCAACAGGAGCCCATGACCAGAATGCCCGGCGTCAACAACACCTGGTGGCTCAACTACCTTCACTTCAGCGACCAGCAGCGCGAAGGCAAGCGCCCGCTGCTCTTCCATCGCTGGGGCGGCCTCGGCAATCATCGATACCAGATTGGCTTCTCCGGCGACACCATTTCCGTCTGGCCCTCGCTTGCCTTCCAGCCGTGGTTCACGGCGACCGCCGCCAACGTGGGTTACGCCTACTGGAGCCATGACATCGGCGGCCACATGCCCGGCATCGTGGGCCCGGAGCTCTTCACGCGCTGGGTGCAGTTCGGCACCTTCAGCCCCATTCTGCGCACCCACACCACCAAAAATCCTGACTCCGAGCGCCGCATCTGGGCCTATCCCGAGCCATATTCCTCCATCCTGCGCTCAGCCTTCCACCTGCGCTACGCCATGCAGCCCTACATCTACACTGAGGCGCGGCGCACCTATGACACCGGCGTCGCCTTCCTCCGCCCGCTCTACTACGACTGGCCGGAGGCGAACGAAGCCTACACCAGCAAGAACGAGTACAACTTCGGCTCGCAGATAATTGTCGATCCCGTCGTCACACCGGGAGACAAGATCTCGGGCCTTTCCACCGAATCCGTCTGGCTGCCCAAAGGCAACTGGATTGAGTGGCCCACCGGCAAGCACTTCACGGGCCCGGTCACCGTACAGCGCAGCTTCTCCATCAGCCAGATTCCCGTTTACGTGAAGGCCGGCGCAATTGTGCCCATGCAGCCGCCAATGGAGTACACCGGCCAGAAGCCCGTCGATCCACTCATCGTCAACGTGTGGCCGCTCGACTCCGGCGAGTCATCCCACTACTCGGTCTATGAGGACTCGGGCGTCTCGGTCGAGTACCAGCGCGGCGTCTTCACGCGCCTGCCCATCCGCGCCTCGCAAACCGGTGACACGCTCAAGGTGGAGATTGGTCCCATTCAGGGCAGCTTCCCCGGCATGCTTCAGTCGCGCGGCTATCAGCTCCGCCTGCCCGCCGACTGGCCGCCGTCTTCCGTCACGGTCAACGGCGTCGCCGTCAAGCAGGCCGGCCCGCTCGGCAAGGACGGATGGTCCTATGACGGCAACACGCTCACCACCGTCATTCCTGTTTCGCGCGAGAGCGTTCACGGCAAGGTCACCATTGAGGTCCGCCGCTCGCCCGCACTCATGGCCCGCCGCGCGGAGCTCGACGGATTCGCAGGCCAGATCACCCGCCTGCGTGAGGCCTATGATGCGGTAAACAAAACTCTGCCCGTCTCCGCGCCGCCCGACGTGCTGACTGAAGAAATGCAGACCGGCGACCGTATCGGATATCACCCCGAGAACGCCACACAGGAAATCGCACGCTTCCACCAGATGCTGCCGCAGGCCCAGGCTGCAGTCCAGAAGATTGCAGCCGACTTCAAGCAGCGCATGGACGCAATGGCAGCGCGCTATCACCCCCAGGACTGGGAGAAGAAGCAACTGGAAACCCAGGAGCAGCAGCGCAGCAACGCAATGGCGCAGGCCGAAGCGCTGATAACATCGATGAGCGAAAATCAGTAGTGACAGTTAAATCCATCGCAAAGAGACGGGACGCGGCTTCTCACCGCGCCCCGTCTCTTTTTGTCCCAGAATCGAGAACTGAGCGATGACTACTCTTTCGGATGCTGCATAAAGAGAGGCGGCTCATCTGCGCTCGGCCCCCAGCTTGCCGGCACCGGAACCTCCAGCATTCGCAGATACACGCACAGTTGCCCGCGATGCTGATAGATGTGGCTGAACATCACGTCGCGCAGGAATTCGCCGCGCGGCATTACCACCAACGTCTTGCCCTCCGCCTCAAGGCTCCACATCTCTCTCATCGCTGCGTCGCTGAACTTGGGCAGCTCGCGCCGCACTGTTTCAAGCGATGTATCCAGAGCCTTCATGATTTCATCCTTGCTCGCCGGCTGCGCCGCCACAAAAGACTTCGGCGCGGGAGCCGGGTTCGTCTGCACAAAGGCCACAATCCGCCCCGGCACCTCGGCAACGTGCAGCGCAAGCTGGCCCGCCGTCATCGACTTCTCGTGGGGCTTCCACAAAAGCTTGTCCTCCGGCACCCGCTCCAGATAACGGCGCATGATGGGCGCCTGCGTCTCAATCTCCTTTAGAAAACTCTGCGCAATGGTCTCCGTGTGAATCGCTTCAGCTATGGGCATGGATCGCCTCCTACTGTTCTGCTGAGTGTCTCGTGACGCCGCCTTGACTCACTTCGTGTGCTCGGCGCGCTTCTTCGCCTGCTCCAGGATGTAGTTCCAGCCCGTCACCACGCCCTTGCGATGCGGCTCCTCAATCAGCCCCAATGCCAGGTGATGGAACTCAATCACCGTCCCATCGCCGTCAATCCGCAGCCGGTACTGCACATTGTTCGACACCGGATAGGACATGAACAACGGGCCGCAAAGCTCCAGCAGCGTGGGCCGGTTGATGGCCTGCACCGTGGCCCAGAAATGTCCGTTGCGGTCGCCCAGATCGCGATACCAGCGCCCGCCCGGCCATGCTTCCAGCTTCATCGGCATCGCCTCGCCGTTCGGACGCTCGTTCCCCGGTCCAAGCTGCTCCAGCAACGCGTCAAAGGTCACTTCAATCGGTGCATCCACCCGGATCTCCCGCGTCACGCTCAGCTTCAGGTCTTCCAGTTCGGAAATCGCAGTCGTCATTCTCTCTCCTTCACATTCGGATCGATTTTTGATTTTGCCGCAGCTTCCGCGCGCTCCTTCACGCGGCTCAACTGGTGGCCCCAGTAGCGCTCAAAGGTCTCGGTCCACTCATGCAGCGGCCGGATCCCTTCAGCGTTAGTACGGTAAAGCTTGTGCCTTCCGTTCCGTCGAACTCGTACCAGGCCCACATCGCGCAGCACGCGCAGGTGCTTTGAGACCGAAGGCTGGTCGATCCCCATCGCCGCAACCAACGTCCCGACAGGCAGTTCTTGCGCCAGCAGCAGGGCCAGAATCTCGCGCCGCCGCGGCTCTGCCACTGCGTTGAAGGCATCGGAGGTGGTTGCGGCTCTGGCCATGGTTGTAAATATATACCTATATCGGAATATGTCAAGCCCCAATCTTCCCGCCCCTCGCCCTGCTCACGCTTTCCGCTGTCCGCGCGTCCAAGTGCGAAACATCCCCGGGCTTGCCCGGAGGGTCCAATGAGCAGTTTCCGCACGCCTTGTTCTGCTGCCGTCTTCCTGCCCTGGTTCACTTTTCAGGACCGTGAGGTGCATTGATGTCACTCAAGGCGTCTACTCTGCTTGTCGCATTCAGCCTGATTGCGCTCCCGGCGCTCGTCCCCGCGCAGGTCGCTCGCGATCGTCGCGGCGTTCCCAACGCCGAGCTTTACGCAGGCTTCTCCCATGTCTTCAAGGCCTATGACCAGACCAGCCTTACCAATTTTTCCGGCGGCATGAACGGCTGGGATGCATCCCTCAAGCTGCCCGTGCCCTTCTTCGGCTCATGGCTCGGCGTCAAGGGCGATGTCTCTGGCACCTATCGCTCTGACCAGCCCGACTTCAATCCGCATTCCTACTTCTTCCTTCTTGGCCCGCAGGTCTCCACGCACATCGGCCGATCCACAATTTTTCTCCACGGGCTGGTGGGCAGCGCGCACCTGAATGACCAGGCCATTCCCAATCTCAAATCGAACAACACATTCGCCGTGGCAGTCGGCGGCGGTCTCGACATTGGCCTTTCGCGCACATGGGCCTGGCGCATTCAGGGCGACTTCTACAACACCAACTATCAATCCACTGACGCCAACGTGCGTGAGATCGCCAACTCCAACGGCCGCATCTCCACTGGGCTTGTCCTGCGTTTCTGAAGCGCAACTGATTCACGCACGCAACCTAAGCTCATCGTTTATAGTGGGCGCTGGGCAAATCCCGCGCCCCGCGCCATGCCAAAAGCGCCTCGCAAACTCGGTCGCCGCGCATTCCTCCGCACCGCCGGAGTTGCCGGAGCTGTCACCACGTTGCTGCCCGCGCTCGCGCGCCGCAGCTTCGCGCTTGATGCCGGCACGCCCAACCCTGCGCACGACCCGCTCCGCCCTGAGTACCACCTGATGCCGCCGCACAACTGGATGAACGATCCGAATGGACCGATTTATTGGCGCGGCAAATTTCACCTCTTTTATCAGCTCAATCCTCACGCTGCCGTCTGGGGAGACATGCACTGGGGTCATGCCATCAGCGAGGACATGATCCACTGGCATCACGAGCCCATCGCCCTTGCGCCCACGCCCGGCACCGCAGACAGCGCAGGCTGCTTCAGCGGCTCAGCAGTCGACAACCACGGAGTCCCCACCCTCATTTACACCGGCGTTGAAAAAGCGCCGCCTGCACAGGTAACCCTCCACGACGCGAACAACAATCTGCGTGAAAGCCAGATGCTCGCCACCGCCGAAGATGCCGAGCTGCTTCACTGGAAGAAGGACCCCGTGCCAGTCATCGCCGCGCCTCCGCCCGGCATGGACGTCACAGGCTTCCGCGATCCCTGCCCCTGGCGTGAAGCCGACGCGTGGTATCTCGCCGTTGGTTCCGGCGAGCGCGGTAAGGGCGGCTGCGCGCTGCTCTACCGCTCGCCCGATCTTCGCCACTGGACTTATCTGCATCCGCTCGCGCAGGGCAAGCCAACCGGCAGCACCGCGCCCGATCCCGTGGACAGTGGCGACATGTGGGAATGCCCCGACTTCTTTGAGGGGGATAAGCGTCACATTCTGCTCTACTCCACCCAGCGCAAAGTCTTCTGGAGCGCTGGTGATTACAACCGCGCCACGCATCGCTACACGCCCGCGCGCACCGGCATCCTCGACCACGGCGCCTATTACGCGCCCAAGAGCTTCCTCGCGCCCGGCCGTCGCCGCATCCTCTGGGGCTGGATTCCAGAAACCCGGCCGCAGGCAGAGTACGCAGCCGCAGGATGGGCGGGCGCGATGTCGCTGCCGCGCGTCCTCGGCGTCACCGCGGCAGGCCACCTCACCATGCAGTTCGCACCGCAATGCGCCACGCTGCGTGAAGGCCGCATCCGCACCGTGCTGCATGACAACACCGTCCGCCACACGCTGGAGCATCTGCGCCAGGAAGTGACGCTCCGCGCCACGCCCATGACCACGTCCGCCACCGTTCGACTGCTCGTGGATGGAAATTCCGTCTGGTCGCTCACCCTCGACTTCGCCGGCAAGCACGCCATTTGCGGCGAAACGCAATTTGCGCTGCCCGTGATGAATCCCGCTGAGCCCGTGCTGCGCCTCTTCCTCGACGCATCCGTCATTGAAGCCATCGCCGGCGGCATGCAGGCCATCACCTCGCGTTGCTACGCGCTCAAACCCAACGCCACCGTGCTGGAAGTATCCGCGAAAGGCAAAGGCGGCACGGAGTTCACGCGCTGGCCGCTGCGCCCCATCTCACCCAATCGCATGACCAACTGAGGGCAGCTCAGCGTCCGGTTAGCCCGCCGCGCTCCGGTATAGTGCTTCCTAATGCATCCCCACCCAAAGGACCCGCCATGCATCTTGACCGCCGTCTTTTTCTCTCTGCCTGCACTCGCGCCGGCATCGCTTCCCCGCTGCTGCCCGGCGTCCTCTACACGCTCGCCGCACAGGCGCAGGAATCCGCCGCGACGGACCAATCGAAGCCGCCCGCCATCACGCCCGAGATGATTGACCAGGCCGGGGTTATCGCCGGCGTGGGCCCCTTCACCGCCGAGCAGAAAAAGATGATGATCGCAGGACTCGTCGATACGAACGGCTCCATCAAGGCCATTCGCAAACTCGACCTGCCCAACTCCGTCGCGCCTGCTTTTGTCTTCCATCCTCTGCCCGCGACTAAGGAGAAAACACCCTGCATCACTATTGACCACGATGCATTCGCCGGCTGGAGCCCCGATCCCTCCGTCGCTGCCCCTGCCCGCATCGAAGACCTCGCCTTCGCCTCCATTCGCACCCTCGCCAGCCTCCTTCAATCCCGCAAAATCACCTCACTCGCGCTCACGCAGATGTATATCGCCCGCCTCAAGCGCTACGACCCGCTCCTTCACTTCGTCATCAACCTCACTGAGGAGCGCGCGCTTGCGCAGGCCAAAGCCGCGGATGCAGAAATCGCCGCTGGAAAATATCGCGGCCCCCTCCACGGCATTCCCTGGGGTGCAAAGGATCTGCTCGCCGTCAAAGGCTACCCCACCACCTGGGGCGCGGGCGGCTTTGAGCATCAGAGGATCGATGAGGACGCCACCGTCGTCCAGCGGCTCGACGCAGCCGGCGCTGTCCTCGTTGCCAAGCTCACCCTTGGCGCGCTAGCCATGGGCGATGTCTGGTTCGGTGGCCGCACGCGCAACCCCTGGAACCCCGCGCAGGGCTCCAGCGGCTCCTCCGCAGGGCCGGCCTCCGCCGTCTCCGCCGGATGCGTCGGCTTCGCCATCGGCTCAGAGACGCTCGGCTCCATCTCCTCGCCTTCCACGCGCTGCGGTGTCACTGGCCTGCGCCCCACCTTTGGCTTTGTGCCGCGCACCGGCGCAATGGCCCTTAGCTGGACAATGGACAAGCTCGGCCCCATCTCCCGCTCAGCCGAGGACTGCGCACTCGTCCTCAACGCCATCTACGGACCCGATGGCAAGGACACATCCGTCGCCTCTGAGCCCTTCCATTGGGGCGCGACAGACTGGCACTCGCTGCGCATCGGCTACTTGAAATCCGCCTTCGACCCCATCGGCCCCTTCAAGCCACAGCCTGCACCTGCAAACGAAACCGCCGAGCAGAAATCCGAACGCGAAAAGCGCGAGGCCCAGGCCCGCCAATTTCACGCGCGTCGCGTCTATGACCAGCGATACGACCTCGCCGCGCTCGCCACGCTGCGGAAGATGGGCATCACCCTCATCCCCGTTGAGCTGCCCAAGCTGCCCTACGGCGCCATGACGCCGCTGCTCAACGCCGAAGCCGCCGCCGCATTTGACCAGCTCACGCTCACCGGCCGCGACCGCCTGCTCACTGCGCAGGGCCCAGAGGACTGGCCCAACATCTTCCGCACCGCGCGCTTTTATTCCGCTGTCGATTACATTCAGGCCAATCGCGCTCGCTCGCACGTCGTGCAGCAGCTCTCCGCGCTCTTCAATCACGTGGACATCATCGTGACGCCCACCATGGACACGCAGCTTGTCGCCACCAACCTCTCCGGCCACCCTGCACTCATTGTGCCCAACGGCCTGCGCGGCGCCGACGCACCCAAGCCGCCCAAGGTGGACACGGGCGACTATGACAACATCGGCGGCCCCGGCACGCCCGTCTCCATCACGTTCCTCGCCGGGCACTATCAGGATGCAAAGCTCGCCGCATTCGGCTCTGCCTATCAGCAGGCCACCGGCTTCCACAAGCTGCATCCAAAGCTCGACTGAAGCATCGTATAGGCGGAGCACGCCTCCGCCCATATACCATTTGGGCATGGCGCTGGTTCACGTCAATGCGGTCTCCAAGAGCTATCCCCGCCGCGCGGGTCTGCGTACTGAAGAGAACATTGTCGTCGATCGCGTCTCGTTTTCCATTGATCCCGGTGAAACCCTCGGCCTCGTCGGCGAATCCGGCTCCGGAAAATCCACCCTCGCGCGCATCATCCTCGGCCTCATCCCGCCCACCAGTGGAACAGTGCTGGTCGATGGAATCGACCTCGCGCGCGCATCCAAGTCCGACATGCGCCGTATTCGCCGCCAGATGCAGCCCGTCTTCCAGGACCCCTTCGCTGCGCTCAATCCGCGTATGCGTGTCTTTGACATCGTCACCGAACCCTGGCGCATCCATGGCTTCGACGATTCCGTCGCAACCACGACCAGCCGCCGCGCCGCTCTCCGCACGCGTGCCACGGAGTTGCTTGCTTCTGTTGGCCTCGATGACTCCGCACTTGCACGCCATCCTCACGAGTTCTCCGGAGGCCAGCGCCAGCGCATCAACATTGCGCGCGCGCTTGCTCTTCGTCCGCGCCTGCTCATTTTGGATGAGCCCGTCTCCGCACTCGATGTCAGCGTCGGCGCGCAGATTGTCAATCTCCTTCGTCAGCTCCAGCGCGACCACGGCCTCACCTACCTCTTCATCTCTCACTCCATGCCGCTCGTGCGCTATCTCGCCACACGCATTGCAGTCCTTGAGCGCGGCCGCCTCGTCGAAATCGGCGAAGCCGAATCGCTCTGCGCCAATCCGCAACAGCCTTACACGCGCCAACTTCTTGCCGCCACGCCGGAACTTCCCGCTGGCGCCGCGTGAATCGCGCTTCAGCCTGACGAAGAGAAAATCTTCGCAGGCAACCACGCCGGCGCCCGGTACAGTAGGGCATGTCCGCCCAGCTTTGTCCTGCACTGCGCGACGCGTGGAGTGGACCGTCTGCCTTGAGATGGCGCTGCTCGGCGTGCGCCGGTGGCTGCTTCGGCGCGCACTTTGGCCGCCGCGTCAATCAGTGCGTCATGCGCTGGACTGTCACGGCCATCGGCTTCGTCACCGCCGGATACTTCTTCCTGTTGAATGCTCTCGTACACCCCTGACGAACATCTCGCTCAGCGCGCCAGCATCCCCGCCAACAGCGCCACTCGCGGCGCAAGATGCTCCAGCACAATCGACTCGTGATTCGCATGCGCGCCTTCGCCCACCGCGCCCATGCCGTCCAACGTCGCAATGCCCATCGCCGAGGTAAAGTTTCCGTCCGACGCGCCGCCCGTAGCGGCTTCGTCCAGCACGAATCCCAGCTCCGCCGCCAGCCCGCGCGCCTTCCTGTAGAGCGCAACTGTTCCGCGCGTCCGCTCCATGGGCGGCCGGTTGATGCCTCCGGTCACCGTCAATGCGCAACGGCGATCCTTCGCCTTCAGTGCCGCGAATCGCCGCTCCATCCGCGCACCATCGGCCTTGCGCGCGATGCGCACATCCACCTCAGCCCACGCGTTTGCCGGAACCACATTCGTCTTCGATCCTCCGCCTACCAGGCCCACACTCACCGTTAGCCCGCGTTTCAGCTCCGTCCAGCCGCTCACCGTCTCCACCACGCGCGCCAGTTCCCGCACCGCACTTGCGCCCTTCAAAAAATCCACTCCTGCATGCGCTGCCACGCCCTCAATCTCAATCCGCCAGTCGCCCGTTCCCTTGCGCGCCGTCTTGTAGGCCAGCCCCTGCGCCGGTTCCAGCACAAACACCGAATCGCACTCAGCCGCCAGTTTTTCCGTTATCGGCCTCGAAATCGGACTGCCGACTTCCTCGTCGCTGTTCAACAGCAGCACCACCTCGCGCTCCAGCAATCCTGCTTCTGCAAGCATCTCCACCGCTGTCAGCGCCATCGCCACTCCGGCCTTCATGTCCAGCGTACCCGGGCCCCACATCCGCCCGTCATGCACGCGGCACGGCATCTTCTTCAGCGTTCCCAATGGCCACACCGTATCAAGGTGCCCC
>JAJXXG010000236.1 GCA_021781255.1 Acidobacteriota bacterium | reverse complement strand
GTCGACGACGCGATTCGAATAGCCCCACTCGTTGTCGTACCAGCTCAGCACCTTCACGCTCTGGCCCACCACTTTGGTCAGCGGCGCGTCCACAATGGAGCTGCGCTTGTCGCCCTTGAAGTCCGAACTTACCAACAGGTTCTCGTCGTAGCCCAGGATGCCTTTCATCGGACCTTCCGCAGCGGCCTTCAGCGCGGCGTTTACGGCCTTCGCGTCGGTGGTCTTCTCGCTGATGAAGGTCAGGTCGACGATCGATACGTTGGGAGTGGGGACGCGTATGGCAAAGCCGTCGAGCTTGCCCGCGACCTCGGGGATCACGAGCTTGAGCGCCTTGGCGGCACCGGTGGAGCTGGGAATCATGTTGAGTGCAGCAGCGCGAGCGCGGCGCAGGTCTTTGTGCGGGAAATCAAGGATGACCTGGTCGTTGGTGTAGCTGTGGATGGTAGTCATGATGCCGCTAACAATGCCGAACTCCTTGATGAGCACCTTCACCACCGGCGCCAGACAGTTGGTGGTGCAACTGGCATTGGAGATGATGTTGTGCCTGGCCGGATCGTACTTGTCCTCGTTGACGCCAAGGACAATAGTGAGGTCCTCGTTGGTTGCCGGAGCCGAAATGATGACCTTTTTCACGGTCGGGCCCAGGTGCGCCTTGGCCGCAGTGGCGTCGGTAAAGCGGCCGGTGGACTCGACGACCACCTGCGCGCCCACTGAAGCCCAGTCCAATTTGGCGGGGTCTTTTTCTGCGTACACCTTGATCTTTTTGCCGTCGACGGAGATAAAGTCCTCACCCGATTTGATCTCGTTGGCAAGGTTGCCCAGGATCGAGTCGTACTTGAGCAGGTGGGCCAGAGTCGCCGGACTGGTCAGGTCGTTCACAGCGACAAAATCGATGTCGTTATTCGCAAGAGCGGCGCGCAAAACGTTGCGCCCAATGCGGCCGAAGCCGTTGATTCCAACTTTGACTGCCATGAGTGATTTCTCCTTCGTTATGGGTGAAGCTGATGGCTATTTACATGCCCTGAAATTGCAAAAGCCGGAGACGCGGCGTCTGGAGTGGGCAAAAAAGGCGAATCCACCAAACTCTTGATCGTATCATCCGTGGCGGTGGAAAATGGAATGCGCAGCCACCCCGCGCACACGTTCCCCTACCGTAAGGATGAAGTTCCCACGATGGAATTGTATGTGACGGAATGCACGCAAGTTGCAGCGCCTTGGCCGAATATGGTATTGGGGTGAAAGGCAAGGTTTTCGGTTAGGATTGAAAGCAGCATGAGAAGACGCTCGAGACGTGGTCCGAATACATCGGAGTCCACAGGTAAGATCGGCCAGGAACTCCCATCGAATCAACCGGCTCCGTTGGTTCCGCTGTACCCGGACGATGCGCCGGCGGCGGCTCCGGCCACCCAGCGCAGCCCGCAACGGCCACAGGATGCCCGGCACGGCACGCAGGCCCGGCAGCCCGGTTCGCAACAAAGCCGGGGCCGCCAGCAGCCGCAACAGTCCTGGCCGCAATGGAATGAGCCTCCGGAATCGGGCCGGCTTGAGGTGGAAACCCAGCCGGAGATGCCGGCAGTTATACCGCCCCAGCAAACGGCCGCCGGACAGGGGCCCAGAGGCTACGTGGTGCTGGCCATCGGCCTGCCCGGCTCCGGCAAGACTACCTGGTTCGGCCGCCGCGGCATCACTCCGCTTTCCAGCGACTTGCTGCGCAACATCCTCTTTGACGACGTGGAGGAGCAGCGCTACCAGGGCTTGGTCTTTTCCACGCTGCGTTCGCTGCTGCGCGCGCGGCTCATCGCCAAAATGCCCATGAACTATGTGGACGCGACCAACCTCTCTATCCACGAGCGCCGCCAATGGATCAAGATGGCCAAGAGCTTTGGCTACGAGACGCAGGCTGTCTTCTTCGACGTGCCGCTCGAAGTTTGTCTTGATCGCAACCGTCACCGCGACCGCTCGGTAAGCGAGGAAGTGATGCGCAAGATGGCGGAAAAGCTCAAACCGCCGGTATTTGAAGAGGGCTTTGAAAAGATCACCGTGGTGAGGGTGAAGAGCGCGGGGTGAAGGGCGAACGAAGGTTTACGGCGCTTCCCGAAATAGCGTAGCCCTTGTTAGTAGAGTGCCTGGCCGTCGCTCCTTGGGGTCGCGACGGCTTTAAGGTATCGATTCTGGTCTATATCATTTCGGGCAACGCTATAGCGGCAATCCGCCGCCAAGTGAGGAGACTTCCCCATGAGCACTTCTCCTGCTTCAGCACCCTACA
This sequence comes from Acidobacteriota bacterium, assembly GCA_021781255.1. The sequence goes on along the minus strand of JAJXXG010000236.1, from coordinate 8,096 downwards.
TCGAGCCCTGGCTGCGCGGCACGCACACCGAGGTTCCCGCCGCCGGCCGCGCTGTGCTGCACGCGCTCGAACTCGCCCTCGACGACCTGACCAAGTGGACCGCCGGCCTGACCGACGCCGAAACCCATACGCGGCCGCTCGGCCTCCCGTCCATTGCCTTTCTTCTGCGCCACATCGCCGGGTCAGTCGACCGCATCCTCACCTACGCTGAAGGCGGGCAGCTCAGCGGGGGGCAGCTTGCCGCACTGAAAGCTGAGCAGGGAAGTGAAGGCAATCAGGAGTCGTTAGCCGAACTGCTCGCCGAGGTTGAGGCTTCTTTCAGTAATGCAGCCGATCGGATTCGCGTGCTGGCGACGGCCAATCTGGACACGTCTCGCGTGGTTGGCCGCAAGCAACTGCCCACGTCGATCGGCGGCGCGCTCGTTCACGTGGCCGATCACACACAACGACACATCGGCCAGGTGATTACAACGGCCAAGCTGTTAAAAGCGCTGAGCAGCTAACGTTTTACTCGTCCACCGCCAGCGAATCCAGTATGTGCCCCATCTTTTCCTGCTTGGTTTTGAGGTAGGCCGCAAAGCTTTCCTGTAGTTCGACCTCGGCCGACACGCGCTCTGTCACCTTGATCCCCGCCGACTCCAGCGCATCCACCTTTTCGGGATTGTTGGTCATCAGTCGTACCTGGCTGACGCCCAGCAGCTTCAGCACCTCCGCCGGCATCTCGTAGGCGCGGCAGTCGGCAGCAAAACCCAACTGCTCGTTGGCTTCCACGGTGTCGAGCCCCTGGTCCTGCAGCTCATATGCTCTGAGCTTGGCCATCAGACCGATGCCGCGGCCCTCCTGCTGCTCGTAGAGCAGGATTCCGGCGCCCTCGTCCGCGATCTGCTTTAGCGCCATCTCCAGTTGCAGCCGGCAATCGCAGCGCAGCGAGCCGAAGACGTCGCCCGTGAGGCATTGCGAGTGAATGCGCACTAACGGCGGCGCGGCATGAATGTCGCCCATGACCAGCGCGACGAGACCCTCGGGGCCCTCCACCGGCCAGGCCGGTTCGCAGCCGGGTTGGCTCGCCGCCCGCACGCCCTCGAAGCCGAGTATGCGAAAAGCTCCCCAGCGGGTAGGAAAATCCGCCTCGGCGACCTTTTTCACGCTTTCCAGTTCCATGCTTCCATTTTACTTTGTGACCGTTGGCGCCGCCGCGACCGCGGTCACATGCCTTTAACCGCCCCGGGCGCCGACCTCAACCCCATGCAACAAGCCCCCCTACGGGTTCGATACCAGAGCCTGTTATTCACCTTCTCGCAGGCCACGCGAAAGTTAATAACAGGCTCCAGAGGGCGCGACGCGATACATTGATGGGGTGACAGAAACACTCCTTTGGGTAACGCTGTTGGTCAAGCTGGGGGTGGTTGCCTCGGTGGCCAGCATTCTGGCGCGCGGCAGCACGTTCCGGCGTCTCTTTTTTGCGGAAAAGCGCCGCCCTGCTCAGACCCTTGCGCTGATCGCGTTTTTCCTGGTGCCTCTTACGCTCGGCGTTTGGGTTCGGCTTGTGGTGCCCAACTTTCTCGCCGCCGACATCTCGTTTGAAACCGTCATTCTGCTGGGCCTGCTTATCGGTCCTGGCTGGGCCATGCTGAGCGGCGCCGTGCTGTCTGCTCCTGCGGTCCTGTACCACGAGTTTCTTGCGCTTCCCTTCTATGTCGCGCTCGGCCTGGCCGCGGGCATGATCGGCCGCTTCGTGGAGAAGGAAGAGATCTGGTCCTTTACTCCCTTTATCGATTTGAGCATCTACCGCTGGGTACGCCGCAACCTGAGAAAACCACACATCGACCACCAGATTCTCCTCCTGGTCCTCATCGCGGCGATGGAGATGGTCCGCGACTGGATCGCACACATTTTTCCTCACCGTCTCTTCGCGCTGCTGGCCGGCAATCTGTGGCTGCAGGCGTTGATCTGGCTCTGCGCCCCCATCAACGTCGGCATCGCGCTCAAGGTGTGGAATGCTCTCCGCGTCGAGATGTCGCTAGAAGAGCAAAAGCGGCTTGTGCTCGAGGCCCGCCTCGACGCCTTGCAGCGCCAGATCAACCCGCATTTCCTGTTCAACACGCTTAATTCCATCGCCTCGCTGGTGCGCAATCAGCCGGAGCTGGCCCGTAAGATGACGGTCAAGCTGGCCAACATCCTGCGCGCCCTGCTCAAGGACCACGACGCCTTTGTGCCGCTGCGTGAGGAGCTGAAATTTACCGACGATTACCTCGACATCGAAGTAGTCCGCTTCGGCGCCAACAAGCTGCGCGTCGAAAAAGAGATCGATCCGCGCACCCTCGATGTTCTGGTGCCCAGCATCCTGCTGCAACCGCTGATTGAAAACAGCATTAAGCATGGCCTTGAGCCGCGCATCCATGGCGGCACGGTGACGCTGCGCAGCCGACTGGAGGTAGACCGGATTTTGATCGAGGTGGCCGACGATGGCGTGGGCATGGGCAGCGGTGCTTTTATGCCGCGCCGCACCGGGGCCGGCATCGGTATGAAGAACGTGCAGGAACGGCTGGAGGTTCTTTACGGCAATGAGGCGCATTTCAACGTGGCCAGCCACCCTGGACGCGGCACGCGGGTGTCGATTGAGATTCCGGCGGTGCTGTCGGGCGCAGGGTAGAGGCTATCTATGCGCTGCCGGCCGGCGACGACTCTTGCGTTGCAGCGCCAGGGTCTGCGGAAACGCCCGGCACCGCTGCCGCAGCTAAAGCCTGGGCTCTTTTCCTTGCGCGGTCGGCCAGCCAAAACTCAAACTCTTCGTTGAGCGAGCGCCCAGGTTTTCTGAACGGGCGGTCTTGCTGCGCCAGGTGCTCGCGGAAGGCTTCGTGATCGTCGAGGGTTGCTTCTGGAAGCACCTCTGGGACTATGGCCTTGACGGTCTCTGTCTTGGGGCGCCCGCTGAACAGCCACTTTGTCTCAAATGGCGCCAAGGCGGGAATAAGCAGGCGGATAAGGCCAAAGAACGGAACGTGCTCTCTCATGTACGCCGTGCCTACGAGCAACGCAAGAAATGCCGCGTGCGTCGGGATTGCCATGCCAATCGACATCGAAAGTCCCTTTTCGTGTTCCGCAGTCACGATCAGGTAAACCAGAAACAAGTGATACGAGATCAGGATTGAAGCGTAGGCAGCTGCCGGGCCTTCCAGCAGGTAATGAGCCAGAACGAAACCGATCAAGCTGGAAATGAAGAATACGACATACTTCATGCGTAGTGTCTCCAATGCCGGTAGCGGCGGTTGACCAAATTCACGAAGATCGCAGCGGCATGTCGAGAGCCGTGGGGCAAATTACGAGGGCATGGCCGGCGATCTGCAGGTTCAGAATTTTGAAAAGAGGAGCCTGGCTTAATTCGTTACCAATATACCCGATCACCCAGTTGTCTCGCGCCCTACTTTTTGGGTATGTGGGTGATTTTCTGTCATTGCGGTATTCTCAATTCATGGTGCGCTTCACAGTGCTGGCCTCAGGTTCAAAGGGAAACAGCACAATTATCTCCGGCGGACGCACGCGCATCCTGGTGGACGCCGGTCTGAGCTGTCGCGAGCTTTTCCGCCGCATGAAGCTGGCCGGCGAAGACCCGCAGACCCTCGACGCCATTGTCGTCACCCACGAGCACCAGGACCACATCAGCGGCCTCGCCGTGACGGCGCGCAAGCTCGGCATTCCGGTTTACTTTACCGAGGCCACGCATCGCGCCTGGATGCGCTGGATTTCGCCGCGCCGCCAGATGAGCTATGCCCAATGGCTCGAGCTCTGCCGCAAACAGGCCGCCGAGCGCCAGGCGGAAGCCGAATCGCCGGGTGCGGAACCCGCCCTTAGCGAGAATGATCTCGCTGAAACCGATCCAGAGGAGTTGGAGGCGGACTGCCAGCCCCTGATCGGCGAGGCCGCCTCGCCGGCAGACCCGGCGCCAGAACCGGCTTCGACCCGTCCACCTTCTCTCAAGAGCGATCCCAGTTGGCTGCCTGCGGTGGAGTATTTTCAGGCTGGCCAGCCCTTCGCCATCGGCGATATCGGCCTAAGCCCCTTCACCATCCCCCATGACGCCGCCGATCCAGTGGGCTTTGTTTTCAGCGCGGAAGGGGTGCGGATGGGCTTCGCTACCGATCTCGGCTACATCCCGCCTAATGTCAAGGCGCAGCTCCAGGCCCTCGACCTGCTCCTGCTTGAGTCTAACCACGACCTGGAAATGCTGCGCGACGGTCCGTACCCCTGGCCAGTCAAGCAAAGGGTGCTTTCGCGGGTCGGCCATCTCTCCAACGATGCCACGGCTGAGTTCCTCGCCAGCGGATACGATGGCCAGGCCACCTACGTCATCCTGGCGCATCTTTCTGAAAACAATAATCTTCCCGAGCTGGCGCGGGTTGCGGCCGAGGGTGCGCTGCTGGGCCGGGCAAGCCTGTTGGCCAACCGGTTATTGCTGGCTGAGCAACATGAGCCACTTTCTGCCATCAATTTTTAGGTTGACTTCATCTTGACTGCATTACAATGAAACCAATACGGCCATACACCAGTGCAGCGAGAAGGGCCGGCACAACACGCCAGAAAAGTCGCGGTGGTGGAGTGCATCTGCGGATCCGCTGTATCTGTCATTGCGAATTCGACGTCTAAGGATTTAGTGGCTTCCAGGCGAGAGATCAGATATCCAAGAGGAAGCGCGGCGGTTAAACCGAATTCTTTGCAAAGTGAGCCTCTATGTCTAGGGTAAGAACCCAATGCACCGACCCGGTCGCAGGCTCGATTCTGGCAAGCTGGCGTTACGACATCTCCGGAATCACGCCGGAGATGCGCAGGGACTACGAAAATCATTTTGCAGAATGCAGCCGTTGCAGCTCGCGCCAGAGGTTCCATCGCAGCCTGGACGCGACACTGGCAATTCTCACTTCGCTTGCTGTCCTTTTCTTCCTCTTCGCACTCGCGGTTCTCAAGCACATCAAGCCGTTTGAGCATGTCGCCTTCAAGATTTTTGGCCTAGACATCTACGACATGTATCACATGCTGATTTCGGCCGGAATTGCCGGGCTTTGTTTTTCGCTCATCGCCATGGCGCTGGTGCTTTTGGCGACGCCCGCTCCGTCGTATCTGGGCGGCATCGCAGCCGAGCAGGCCAAGATCATTGAAGAGCGCCTGCCCGCGGCCATCAAGTCGTTACGCTCGCGCTAACTGCGTTCAGACGCTCAAAAATATCAGGGGCTCCCCATGCGGGAGGCCTCTATGCAATACGCCGTGGAATGCCGCGCGCGGCCGAAGAGCGGCCGCCGGGCGGAGGCTTGACCGCTGAAGTTTGCCGAGACCATTTAGCGATAAACGTGGAACGAGTCCCGGAGCAAGAAATACTCATTGATAGGTTGGTCGTCCCGCAGTGCAGGCACGCGAGGAACCTTGTCCGCAAGATCGCTTACGTTGACTTCGCGCGAAAGGATCGACTGGAATCGCTGCTGCGCCGTTGGCTCCGGGCCCCATTCCACAAAGTCGACAGCCGCGGAGGGAGGCAAGCGCGCTGCCAGAACCGAGCTTGACGGGATGGGTACCGGTTCCATGCTGGCCAGGAAGTGAACGCCTGCGACCTCAGCGTCACGCGACCAGAAGGCTCGCACATAGGGAAAGTACTGCACTAGCGACTTAGCTACAGAGGCCAAAGTCGCGGCGTCAGCATCCGAGGTAGGATACCAGATTTGCAGAATCCCGTCCCGCTGCAAATGCCTCTTGACCACAGCAAAGAATTCGCGCGAATAAAGCAAACTGGACCCCGGAGCCTGCGGTGGCGGGGGTGGGTCGACGACGATGACGTCGTAAGTCTGTGTTGAACCGTCCAGGAAGCGGCGGCCATCGTCGATGACAATGTGCGCAAGAGGGGAAGCAGCCAATTCAGATGCGCTGGGCTGGAAATACCACATCAGTGCAGGAACGCTGGGTACAAGATCGACCGCGGTGGTCCGAATTCCCCAGGAAAGCATGGAGCGAAAGCTGGTCCCCATTCCAAAACAGATCACCAGGCCGTTCTTCGGCGGTCTCTGCATGAGGGCAAGTGGCAGGTGAGCCATGGTCTTAGTGATAGGCGTCAGCAAGGTCATTCCGACCCCGTTGACCAGGAGCAATCGGTTGAAGCCCGTTCCAGCCGCTATCACCGTAGCCGTGTAATCTCGCCTGACGACTCGCTGAGGGTAGGAAGTTTCGAAGTCGCGGCTGATGCTGAACAGCAGAATCGCAGCGATGACGGCGGCTGCGACCTTGAGCTTCGAGTTGAATCGCCTCTTTGTCCCGTCTGCTGTTATTGGCGCTCGAAGCGCCGTTACGGCAGCGACGCCAAACAGGGGCACAGCGAGAACGACGATTGCCCAGCGTTCGCTCATACGCGGCAACAGGATGAAACCGGAAACGAGCGGGCCGGCAATGCATCCCGCAATATTGAAGGCATAGGCTGTTCCAGCTCGATCGGGATCGCCCGACGACCACGAATCGACCAGTAACGGAGTGAGAAAACCCGTCAGCGCGCAAAACATGCAGATGGTAGCAACGCGCACGAGCGGGAAGCCGACACCGCCAAGCTGGGTCGGTAGCGACGGATTGCCGGCGATCAGCGGGAACGTGGCAAACAGTGCGAGGAACGTCCATGACGAAATACTCTGGCCGGGCAGATGACTACGGGCCCAGGTGCGATAATCCTGCGACCCCACTGCGGTGCAAAGCAGATAGACAGCGACGATGTCCGCAAAGGTGTAAACCACATTTCCAAGGTAGGGGGTCAGTTGCCGAATCCAGACGATCTCCATCCCCATGCTGACAAGGCCGGTGATAAACAGGAATAACAAGACGCTGCCGCGCGGAAGCCCGTAGAGTCCGGGGCCCGGCGTTTGTTTTTCGACGGGGTTCTCTTCGCATGGGGATGAGCCCGTGCTAAAACTGATGGCGAACGCCGCCAGCGCCAGCAATACGTTGAGGGAACCGGCAACGTAAAGAGTCCCACGGAATCCGAGGAGCTCGATGATAACGAAGGCCGAGGCGAGGGTTCCGGTAAGCGCACCCAAAACGTTGGCCAGATACAGGTAGCTGAACGAACGGTCCGAGGAGGGCTTGTCGGTTCTGCGAATGACCGCCATCAGGATCGGAAAAGTCGATCCCATGCACGCACACCATGGGACCAACGTGACGGCTATCCAAAGCCCGGCCAACACGTAATATCCGAAGGTCTGCCAGCCTCCAAAACTGCTGAGGTGAAGCAGGATCTGCCGTCCGAGCCTGATTTCGAGCGGGACCGTGATGGATGAAACCCCCACCAGCAGCTCAGCAACTGAATAGGTGCGCAATGCGCGCGGTCCGTCGCCGTTGAAAACCCGGCGCGTCAGGCTGCCCGCGCCCCACGAACCAAGGCCAAGGCCGGCCATGAATGCAGAAAGAACGATGGAGGTGAGGGCTGTGGTGACGCCGAAGCTGGCCATGGCAAGGCCTAACCAAACCACCTCGTAGACCAAGCCGCAAAATCCGGAGACGACGAAAAAGGCGAAGTACCAAGGCAGGTTGGATTTCGACTTGTTGGCTCTTATAGTGCTCGATTTGTGCGGATTCTGCAGGAGATCAGACGCCACTATTCTCCCTCGTGGTCGAATTGAGTTGGTGGAAATGAGCTATCGGCCATTTATACCATTCACGGACACCAACGGCAATCAAGAAAAGGCGGGCAGGTCTAATCGCAAGTAACGGGTCGGGCCGCTAGAACGGTAAGGCGGACTTGCATGGAACCCGCATGGCGATGTCGAGGCGAATCGCTCAGAAGGGGGCCAAGAGACTGAGTCGCAACCAGGTTCACGTGCAAGGCCACGCATCGCTCTCACTTCGTAATCGCTACCCGCAAATCTCCGCCCGTCATCTGCCTGGGATCGGCAAGATTGAGAATGGCGAGCAGTGTTGGCGAAATGTCACGCAGCGAGCCATCGGTGCGCAACCGGTAGTGGCTGGCATCCTCAGCCACATAAATCAGCGGTACCGGATTGGTGGTGTGCGCCGTGTGTGGGCCGCCGGTCACAGGGTCCACCATCATTTCGGCGTTGCCGTGGTCGGCGGTG
>JAJXXG010001071.1 GCA_021781255.1 Acidobacteriota bacterium | reverse complement strand
AATGATCGCCCTTTGAATCGTATTCTCCAACTCGCGTACATTGCCCGGCCACGGGTAGTTCACCAGCATGCTCATCGCGTCAGGCGCAATCGATTCCATCGGCTTCTGGAAAAGGCGCGCATAGTGACCCAGGTAGTGCGCGGCAATCTGCGGAATGTCTTCCGGATGTTCGGCCAGCGCCGGAGAAGTGATGCGCATCACGTTGATCCGGTAATACAGGTCCTGGCGGAATTTGCCTTCCTCCACCAGCTTGGTCAGATCCTGATGCGTGGCAAAAATCAGCCGCGCCCGCAGCGGAATCAGGCGGTTGCTGCCCAGGCGGCTGAACTCCATCTGCTGCAGCACGCGCAGCAGCTTCACCTGCGTATAAAGGCTCAGGTCCCCGATTTCATCCAGAAACAGCGTGCCTTCGCGCGCCTGTTCAAAGTAGCCTTCGCGTGCTCCCACCGTGCCGGTGAAGGCGCCCTTTTCATGGCCGAACAGTTCAGCCTCGATCAGCGTTTCCGGAATGGCTCCGCATGAAACCGCGACGAACGGACGGTCAGCGCGCGTACCAAGGTTATGAATGGCGCGTGCTATCAATTCCTTGCCGGTCCCGCTTTCGCCGCACACCAGCACTGAGGCATTCAGGTTGGCAACCCGGTGCACCAGTTGATAAACCTGCTGAATCTGCGGGCTCGATCCGATCAGGCGATCGCAGTTGGTGACCTCTTCAGCCAACTGTTGCACGGTCTGAAGCTGCCGCTTGAGCGCGGAGTTCTCGCTGGCCCGGCAAAGCATGGCCTTCAGCTCCCGTATCGACGGAGGCCGCCGGCAGTAGCCGTAGGCACCCTGGCGCACAAGTTCCAAAGCGGCCGAGCGAAGTCCGTCATCGGCCATTACCACCGCAGGAACCTGCGAAGCAAGAATGCGCCGCGAACGTTCGATGCGCTCCTTGAGCGAGCTATTGTTCGAGCTCAGATCAAGAACCAGCACATCGAATTCTCCGGCGTTGGTCAGCTGCGTGATGTCGCCTTCATCCAACGCAAGCTGAACCCGGAAATCCTTCCCCAAGGCAGAAGATAGAAGGGGTTGCAATGCGCCATCTTCCGAAAGTAGCCCGATCCGGATCATAGGAGATGTCTCTTTTCTTCATGCAACTGAGTGAAGCGAAATTCAGATTTATGCCCTCTGGGGGGGCCTGGAGCAAGGCTTCGGCTGGTTCTGGTTTGCGCCGGAGCCCGCCGGGATGCCCCCGCGGGGAACCCATTGAAAAGAATTGCGCCAACAATTCTCAAGACATCACGTGAACGCAATTCTTATCCGCCTGTTCCCTGGAGCCAATACCACATTGGTGTGACGATAACTTACCGCGGTTCCGGTTTACCCGCAAGTGTTCAATATAAAAAGGTTCACGTGTCCAACGGCAAGAAAATTGACAGGATTCCACTCATGGCTGCAATCCAGCACCATGCCGGGTGCATGCCGCCGCTTTCGTTCTCCTGACTATTGACTGCAACGATGATAATCAGAACCGGAAACATTGTGAATGATAAAGAGCGTTACCACCGCTGTGCAGAGTAATCCTTTAGTTACGCAGCCTGACGCCCTCGTTCCGGGCGGTCCCTTCCCAGTGTCCGCACTGCGGACAACATAAATCCCGCCGCCGGTTCCAGCCAATATTTTCTCGCGAACCTCTTCCCCCGCAGTCGCCCTGCAGGTAGTGTAGTTGCATGGAAGCCACGCCCGCAGAACAGACTACTTCCCCTGCAGATTCCAGCCCTGCCGGCTCATCCTCTCAGTGGACGCGCATATTCAACCGGATCTTCAGCCGGCATGCGATGAACATCGCGATCCTGATGGTGGCGCCGATGTTGGTTGCGCAGGCCGTGAACAAGTCGCTGATGCTGTTGAACGATCCGGACATCTGGTGGCATCTGGCAGACGCGCGCCTTCTTCTGACCACGCATCACTTCATTCAGACCGATCCGTATTCGTTCACCGTGGTTGGCCAGCGCTGGATTAACTGGGAATGGCTTGCGGAGCTTCCTTACTGGTTCAGCTATCAGTCTCTCGGGTTGCAGGGAATCTACCTGGTAACGTGGCTCGTGCTCGGCGCCAACACGCTGTTTCTTTACTGGCGCGGCTACCGGCTTTCGCGTCATGCGGGAGCTGCGTTCTGGGCCGCGGCCATTGGTCTTGTGTTGATAACGGTCAACTCCGGTCCTCGCACCATCGCCATTGCCTATCTTGCGATGTCAATGGAGCTGCTCATCCTGGAAGAGGCAGAGAAGGGCAATTATCGTTTTCTCTGGCTTTTGCCGCCGCTGTTCTGTCTGTGGATCAACCTGCACGGCACCTGGTTCATCGGCATCATTCTCCTTGCGATTTACATTGCATGCGGATTGTTTTCATTCAAGGCGGGTGTGTTTGAGCAGCAAGGCTTTGCAGCCCCGGAGCGCAATCGCCTGCTGGCGGTGCTTGGCGCCAGCGTGGCGGCATTGATTGTGAACCCCTACGGCTGGCGGCTGATGTGGGAGCCGCTCGACATGGCATTCAAGCAGAAGCTGAGCGTCTCCGTTATCACCGAATGGGCGCCGCTGAATTTGTCCACCCCTCAGGCCAAAGTGGCCTTCGCGGCCATTGTTCTGATGGTGCTGGCCAATGCATTGCGCGCGCGCAGATGGAAGATATACGAGATGGCGTTCGTCTTTCTGGCGTGGTACGCGGCCTTTGCTCATGTCCGCTTCCTGTTTTTTGCCGCCGTCATCACCACGCCGATGCTGGCGCGGGACTTCGAGCGCGCTTTCTGCCTGGAATCAGATGAAAAGACCATCCCGGCGATGAATGCGCTCATGGTGGCTGCAGCCATTGGCGTCGTGATCTTTGTGTTTCCGAGTGAATCCGTGCTCAAAAATAGACTCGCCATGATGTTTCCGCTACAGACTATCCGGGCTGTCCAGCCGGATTGGCGGACGATGAATTGGGATCATGTGGGCGGCATGATGGACCTTGAATCAAAGCCCAACGCGATCGACTCACGCCTGGACAGTTTCGATCACTACGGCGTGTTGCCGGATTACCTCGCTCTCATGCACGGCCAGAATTCCCTGGAGCTGATGGACAAGTACCGCATTGACCATGTCCTCGTGCAGGCATCCATGCCCCTTTCATTTCTGCTCAAGCACACGCCCGGCTGGCGCCTCATGATGCGCGAGAAGGCATGGGACGGAGATTACTTCGTGCTGTACGAAAAAGTCCCCGCGGAGGCGCCGGTTCCCGCGGTTTGCCCACCGTTAGCCGTAGCGACGCAACATTAGCACTCATGCGCAGGCATTGAGGAAACCGGAGCGCTTCCACACTTGCGCTCCCTGCCGATCGGCAGCAATCAACCGCAGAGACCGCGGAGAATGGATCAACATTCTTTTTGCGGACCTCTTTCCTCCGCAGCCGCTGTACAGGTAGGGTAGTTGCATGGAAGCCACGCCAGCAGAACAGACCACCACTCCCGCAGGTTCCAGCCCCTCTGGAGAAGCCTCTCCCTGGGTGCGCGTGTTCAATCGAATCTTCGGTCGGCATGCGATGAACATTGCTCTCTTGCTGATGGTGCCAATGCTGATTGCGCCTACGTTGAACTTCGCAAGAACTCTGCTGGTCGACCCGGACATCTGGTGGCACCTTGCGGACGCCCGTTATCTTCTCACCACGCATCACTTCATCCAGACTGACCCGTATTCATTCACCGTGGTTGGTCAGCGCTGGATCAACTGGGAATGGCTTGCGGAGCTTCCCTACTGGTTCAGCTATCAGTCTCTCGGGCTGCAGGGAATCTATCTGGTAACGTGGCTTGTGTTCGGCGTCAACACGCTGCTTCTTTATTGGCGCGGCTACCGGCTTTCGCGTCATGCAGGAGCTGCGTTCTGGGCGGCGGCCATTGGTCTTGTGCTGATGACAGTCAACTCCGGCGCTCGCACCATCGCCATCGCTTATCTTGCGATGTCGGCAGAACTGTTCATCCTGGAAGAGTCAGAGAAGGGCAACCATCGCATTCTGTGGCTTCTGCCGCCGCTGTTCTGTCTGTGGATCAACCTGCACGGCACGTGGTTCATCGGCATTATCCTTCTTGCGATTTACATTGCATGCGGATTGTTCTCATTCACGGCGGGCGTGTTTGAGCAGCAGGCGTTTGCTGCCCCTGTGCGCAATCGTCTGCTCGCTGTGCTTGGCGCCAGCGTGGCGGCACTGATTGTGAACCCCTACGGCTGGCGGCTGATGTGGGAGCCGCTCGACATGGCGTTCAAGCAGAAGCTGAGCGTCTCCGTCATCGCGGAATGGCAGCCGCTGAACCTATCGATGCGCGAGGGCAAGATGGCGGTTGCGGCGATTGTGCTTATGGTGCTGGCCAATGCGATGCGCGCGCGCAAGTGGAAGATTTACGAGATGGCGTTTGTCTTTCTGGCGTGGTATTCGGCATTCGCTCACCTTCGCTTCCTGTTTCTTGCGGCTGTCATCACCACGCCGATGCTGGCGCGGGACTTCGAGCGCGCATTCTGCCTGGAGTCAGATAAAAAAACCATCCCGGCAATGAATGCGCTCATGGTGGCTGCAGCCATTGCCGTCGTGGTCTTCATGTTTCCCACCGAGGCTGCTCTCAAGAAGATGCAGGCCATGATGTTTCCAATGCAGACCATTCGGTCTGTTCAACCTTCATGGAGAACGCTCAATTGGGACTACATCGGCGGCATGATGGATTTCGAATCGAAACCAAGCGCGATTGATACGCGAATGGACAGCTTCGATCACTCCGGTGTGCTGCCGGCCTACTTGGCCATCATGGCGGACCAGAACTCCCTCGAGTTGATGGACAAGTACCGTTTTGACCATGTCCTGGTGAAGGAAGCGGCACCCCTTGCTTATCTTTTGCGGCATACACCCGGTTGGCAAGTGGTGATGCGCGAGAAGGCTTGGGACGGTGATCACTATGTGTTGTACGCCAAAACCTCCGCTGTGTGTCCTCCGGCAGTTGCCCCCGCGCAGCAGTAGCGCCGACTGTCTCGGCCAAGAAGCAGGCTGTGCGAAGTATGTCTTCGCGCTCCCCCGTGCCTAACGAGTCGGGCAACGATTGTCCGGCAGCAGGCTACTCAGTTTCTGATGCCTTGCCCTGATGTATCGTGGGAAGCGAGCCATGAAGCAGATCCTCATCCGACTCGTTCTCACCCTCCCGGTCGTCTGGCTGGTGGTCTCGCTGGTGTTTCTGCTCATTCACCTGGTTCCCGGCGATCCCATTCTGCAGATGCTCGGCGAAGGTGCCACTCCGGCAGATGTCGGTGCTCTGCGTCATCAGTACGGGCTCGATAAACCCCTCTGGGCGCAATATCTGTCCTACTGGAATGGCGTGCTGCACGGCGACCTCGGCAGTTCTATCCGACTGCACGACTCCGTGGCCCACCTCATTACCGCTCGCTACCCCTATACGCTGGCGCTCACATGCACGGCGTTGGCGCTCGGGCTCGTCATGGCTCTTCCCGCAGGAATTCTTGCGGCGGTGCAGCGCGGGAGATTGCTGGATCAGGCGCTTTCCATCGTGAGCCTCTTCGGCCTCTCCGTCCCCGGGATCGCGCTGGGCCCGGTTCTTATCCTGATTTTTTCCATCAAATTGGGATGGCTTCCAGTCTCTGGCGCCGGTCCCGGTGGCGCGCGCGGCGGCATCCACTGGGAGTACCTCGTGCTGCCTTCACTCGCCATGGGCGCTTCACTGGCCGCCATTCTCACCCGCATGGTGAGAACCGCCATGCTGGAGGAGTTGGGCCAGGACTACATCCGCACTGCGCGCGCCAAGGGCCTCACGGAGTCTGCCGTTGTATGTCGCCACGCGCTGCCCAACGCGCTGGTCCCCATTGTTACGGTCGTAGGCCTGCAGTTTGGCGCACTGCTGGCCGGCGCCATTGTGACGGAAACCATCTTCAGTTGGCCGGGCCTCGGCCGCCTCGTGGTCAGCGCTATTTCCAACCGCGATTATGCGCTGGTGCAGGGCTGCCTGCTCTCCATCGGTCTCACCTATGTCCTGGTGAATCTGCTCACCGACGTGGTCTATCGCTGGGTAAATCCGCGCATGCAATAGCCGCCATCCACTTCGGCGCATGTCTGCGCTACTGCGCAGGGATTTCAAGAGGAACGATCTCTGCATCCAGCATGCCATTGCGGCCAATGTTCAGCAGCGCCACGGTGACGGGCAGCTCAAACCTCCGTGGCCCGCACGAGCCGGGATTCAAATAGAGCACGTGTCTTCGTCGTTCGATGTGTGGCCGATGGGTATGGCCGTAGAGAACGGCAGAAAACTTTGCGGCGGCGGGATCCAGATGCAGCGTGCTCAGATCGTGCAGCAGGTAGAGATAGCAGCCTTCAAACAGCAGCACATCCGTTTCCGGCAGGCGGCTGCACGGCCCGGAGCGGTCCACGTTGCCGCGTATGGCATGCACGGGCGCCACCTCCGCCAGTGCCTTGAGAATCGCCGGGCTGCCCACGTCGCCCAGGTGCAGGATATGCTCAACGCCGGCCAGCGCGGGCAGCACCTCAGGGCGCAGCAGCCCATGGGTGTCGCTGACCACGCCAATTTTCATAGGTCCAGGCCAAGTATCCCTTCTCCCTTGCCCGATTTCGCTTCTTTTCCCTCAAGAAAGGGATCGACCGTATGGCGCAGATTTCCATATGCCTTGGGATCGGAAATCGCCATGCAGAGCCGGTCTTCCCAGTTGCCCTGCCAAACCCAGTTCTTCGCCGCGCCCCTTACATTCCGCGCAATATGCGCAGCTGCGTACTCGGCGGAGAGAGGCTCCCTGCAGTGAACGCAGCGCGGCACAGCTCCCTTTTTGAAGTGACCGCCGCAATCGCAGGGAGCGAGAAATGGTTCCCATGAGGCGTCAATCTGCCGGTACTTCCTGGCTGTGGCCGGCAGGTTTTCAGCGTTCTCGCTGGTGTCGTAGATGGTGGCAAGCATCCCGCACGTATCGCAGTACGCATAGGAGTATTCTCCGAAGAGAGCGTCCCAGAGCGTGTAGCGGTATGTGCTGTGGCAGTGCTCGCAGTCGCCTTTGTGCAGCGTAATCATGGCTGCATCATAACCCGATTTCGAGCCGTGTGCGAGGGTCAAGTTGATCGCGCAGCGCGTCGCCAAGAAAATTGAAACCGAGCACAGCGCCGGCGACCGCTGCTGCTGGCAGCAGCACCAGCCGCGGTGAATCGAACAGGTGCAGCCGGGCGTCGTTGAGCATCGCGCCCCAGCTCGGCGCAGGCGCTGGAATCCCCAGGCCAAGGAACGACAGCGTCGCCTCCGCAAGAATCACTCCGGCCATGCCAATAGCTGCCTGCACCAGGATGGGCTGCACTATGTTCGGCAGGATGTGCCGAAAGAAGATGCGCAGTCCGCTGGCGCCCAGCGCGCGCGCCGCGTCCACATACTCGCGCTCGCGCACCGCCATCACCTGGGCACGCACCAGGCGCGCATAGCCGGCCCAGCCGCCAATGGACAATGCCAGAACCAGATTGGTAAACCCCGGCCCCATGAAAGCTGCAAAAGCAATGGCCAGCAGGATTCCCGGAAGAGCTAGAAAGGTGTTCATGGCAAAGGTGCTGAGTGCAGTATCGATCCACCCCCCCTGGTAGCCGGCCAGGCCGCCCACGGTCAGTCCCAGCGCCAGCGAAACCGCGACCACACTCACTGAGACAGCCAACGACAAGCGCGCGCCCCACAACAGGCGCGAGAGCGTGTCGCGTCCCAGTTCGTCGGTTCCTGCCGGATGAGCATTGGACGGGCCTTCAAGTCGATGCACCAGGTCGATGGCTGCGGGATTGTAAGGCGCAAGCCACGGCGCGGCCAGGCCGCCCAGCACGAAACCTGCCAGCAGCACCACGCCCGCCAACGCCAGCGGTTGGCGGCTGATGAGCTTGCGGAACAGCGTTGCGGATGAAAAAGGCATTGGCACAGAAAGAATACCGCGACCACCGCAGTGGAGTAGTGTTGAAAGGGATATGGATAGAGTACGGAGCGGTCTGTTTTTGTGTTTGGTGCTGCTCGGCGCTATAACCGGCGCATGCGCGCAGAGGTCCTCGGACGCGCAACAGGGAGCGGGCAGGGTGATGCCCGCCGAGGCAGAGCAGTTGTTTGCGCTCGCAAATAACGCCCGCGCGCAATCTGGAGCGGGGCAGCTTGAATGGGATCCGGCGCTCGCTGACGCAGCCCGCCGGCACTGTCTGCGCATGGCCGCTGAAGGCCCCATTTCACACCGTTATGGCGGCGAGCCCGACCTCGCGAATCGTGCCGGCGAGGCCGGTGCACACTTCAACCTGATTGAGGAGAATGTCGCCGTCGGTTCTTCACCCGCCGAAATTCACAATGAGTGGATGCACTCGCCGGGCCACCGCTCCAACCTGCTCAACCCTGAAGTAAACCGGGCGGGCATTGCCGTCGTGGCCATTCGCGGAGAGCTCTACGCAACAGCCGATTATTCGCGCAACGTGGTGGCGCTCTCTCGCCAGCAGGTTGAGGCACGTGTCGCACAGATGCTCCGGCCCAGCGGTGTTTCCGTCCTTGCCGATCCCGCGCAGGCGCGCGCTGCCTGCGTTGCGGATCAGGGCATTCCATCCTCGCGCAGCGGCCTCCAGGCGCATTTCGTCATGCGCTGGCAGGATTCCGAACTGGCCCAACTGCCCGATGCGCTTCAGCAGAAACTTTCATCCAGGCGCTATCGCTATGCATCCATCGGCAGTTGTCCCGCGCGGGGCGTTGAGGGCACATTCACGGCCTACCGCGTAGCCGTGCTTCTCTACTGAACGCCGCGCGCGTTCGCCTCATCCGAACCGCTGGTTGTCCCGCCAGAACACAGGCCAGGCTTTGCGCGGCTGGCCGCAGACAAAGATGTCAGGATGTCCACGGCTCTCTTCATTCTTCACGCCCGCGCTGTTGCCATTATGTCCAGCCAGACGGCAGCCGATGAAGGCCTTGTTCGCATCGTTGCGCGTGAAGCCGATCACGATGAGCGTTGTCGGAGGCGGCGTGGGGTAGCCGCGCAGCCAGGCCGAGTTGGTCATGCTGATTGGCGCGGGCAGGTGGTATGCAGGCCCAAGCATCTCAATTGCGCCCTGCTCGCCGTAGTTGCCCACCAGCACACCCATGCTCGCCTGCTGTTCCAGAGGCAGTGAGTCGCGAATCCCCGCGACGGTTTTGACCAGCTCATTCCAGCCAATCTCCTCGCGCAGGTCGCCGTTGTGCTTCAGCGCAAAGTCCCGCAGCGGTCCCGATGCCGCCAGCGGCAGCACAATCGCGCACACATACGCGCCACACAGGGCCAGCCCGCTTATGAAGACTGTCGTAATAATGCGTCGGCTGCGCGGACGCAGCAGCGCCATTACGCGCTCGCCGCCCGTCGCGCCCGCGGCCAGCAGCATCGGATACGCCCCGCTTAGGTAGTAGCCCCGGCCCTTTGCGAAATAAAAAAGCGCCAGCGGAATCACGTACATCCAGCCCAGCATCCGATAGCGCCGTTCGCGAAAATAAAACAGGAGTCCGGTCATCGCCAGTGGAACCGCGAACACATTGATGCAAATCAGCACTTGATCAATCAGAAAGTTGTCCGCGCGCCCTTGGCCCACGTCACGTTTGTGAATGTGCTGCAGGAAGTGGTAGGAGATGAAGTCGTGCCGCACCAGCCACAGAAAGTTCGGCAGAAAGATAATCAGCGCCAGCGCAATGCCGCCCCAGAACCAGACGCTCTTCACATAACGCCGCGCACTCGTCAGCGCAACTCCACCCAGAATCCCGGCGATAAAAAATACGATCGAGTATTTGGTCTGCAGCCCCAGCCCAACCGCCGCGCCAATCCCCAGCCACCAGCGTGGATTCTCTGACTTCAGCAGCCGAATCGTGAAGTACGCAATCAGCGTCCACCAGAGGAAGTCGAAGCTGGTGTATTGGAACTCCGTGCCGCTGAAGAGCGGCAGTGGTGATAGCGCAACCGCGAGCGCGGCCACAGCCTGCGCAAGCCGTCCCGCTCCCAGCTCGCTTGCCATCAGCCCGGTAATGACGATCGCCGAAGCCTGCGCAATCACTGAGAAAAGCCGCAGCCCCACCATCGACAAGCCGAACGCCGACAGGGCGATGTGTTCCAGCAATGGCGTCAGCGGCGGGTACGAAACAAATCCCCAGTCAAGGTGCCCCGCGTCACTCAGAAATTGCAACTCGTCACGATGAAAGCCGTAGCGTCCATTGGTCAGCAGGTGCGTCACTACGACCACTGAAGCGATGCCAAACAGCACGGCCCAATCGGTGCGCGCGTGCGTCTGTGGAAGCAATCGTATCTCTGTTCTCTCCTGGGAAGACATGCTTTAC
>JAJXXG010000055.1 GCA_021781255.1 Acidobacteriota bacterium | reverse complement strand
TGAGCCGACATTCTGAAGCCCTGAGCGATCGGCTCGAAGTGCTTCTCCTTTTCGTGAATGCTGGCGCGCTTTCGCCACCACCAGGCCTGATGTACGAAGGGTCCGTGTGCCGGATCCATGAGGCCGATGATGCCGTGATCCACGTTGCAGGGCAGGTCGGCGGTCAGGTGTGCGCTCTTGAACCTGGCGCTGAATTTCGGGGCTTCCGGGATAGGCGGCAGAGTGGCTTCGCCCACGCGTATGCGTCCGGCGCCGGGCTGGGGTACGTAAACCCAGGCGTAGCCGTCGCGCTCTTCGCAGGGAAAGGCTCCGGCATAAATTTTGTGAGGATCGAGGGTGTCCTTCGAGGTAAGGGACGGAATCTCTAGGCACTGGCCGCTGACCGGCTCAAAGGCCCAGCCGTGGTACTTGCAGGTGAGCGCCTTGCCGTCGAACCAACCGCAGGAGAGCGGGATGCCGCGATGGGGGCAGCTGTCACGCATGGCGAAGATGCGGCCGTCGTCCCTGCGTCCGAGTACCATCGGGATGCCGAGGAGCAGGGCCTTGACGACTGTCCTGCCCTGCAGAAGATCACTGCGCAGAGCAGGGTACCAGTCGTCATAGATCAGAGTTGCCGCGGGGCCGGCGATGGTAGTCATGAGATGATCTTGCGCCGTGGGCGGAGCACCGGGCTTCAGTGGGTCTCGGCGGGCAGCTCCCATGCGGGAACCGGACGCTTTGCCGTCGGCAGATCACGGCCTTTGACGCGGTCATACATGTAGACGTCGCTGGTCGTTCCAAGCGCCTGATTGTAGAAGCTTTCTGCACCGATCACCTCGGTCAGCTCCTCCTGAAACAGGTGGAGAGCCTTCAACCGATCCGCCGTCGCGGCGATAGTGATCTTGCTGTTGGTGAGCATTTTCTGGAAGCCGCGATCGAGGATGTGGGCGATCTCACCCGCCAGCAGGACTCCGCTCTTGACGGTGAGAACAGCTCCCTGACCCTTCTCGGCCGGGGCGAGGACGGCAGCGCAGCCGTATTTGGCGACGAGCATTCCGTTTGCACCCTGAGAGGCGGGACGAACATCAAACTGAAGACTGCGAAGACGGCTGACGATTTCGTCGAAGCTGAGTGGCTTGGTTTTCTTAGGCATTGGCTTCCCGTGCATTGCTGCAGCCGGTGCGTAAAAGCTACACTGGGAGCAGGCGGTCTTCTTCACTGTCGCATATTCAGAGGACGCGTTGCAACGAATGGCTACCCTGACAGAAACATTGACCACTCGAACTTTAGGCACGACTATTGCCGAGCGCGTTGGCAACACGCCACTTATCCGGCTGGATCGGCTGACGGCGCACCTGCCCGGCGTGCTGATCGCCGGCAAGGCGGAGTGGGCGAACCCCGGCGGCTCCGTGAAGGACCGTGCGGCGTCGGCCATTGTGGACGCCGCCGAGCGCAAGGGGCTGCTGACGCCGGGTAAGCACCTGCTGGACGCAACCAGCGGGAATACCGGCATCGCATACGCCATGCTGGGGGCTGCACGCGGGTTTGGGGTGACGCTCTGTATGCCTTCGAACGTCTCGCCGGAGCGCAAGAAAATCCTCCACGCCTACGGCGCGGAGATTGTGTGGACGGATCCGAATGACGGCTCAGACGGGGCCATTCGCAAGGCGCGCGCACTGGCGGCAGCGGAGCCGGAGAAGTACTACTACGCAGACCAGTATGGCAATGATGCCAACTGGCAGGCGCATTATTACACTACGGCGAACGAGATCTGGCAGCAGACGGACGGGCGACTGACACACTTTGTGGCGGGACTCGGCACCAGCGGCACCTTCATGGGGACGACGCGGCGGCTGAAGGAGCTGAACCCGGAGATCCAGTGCATTTCGATGCAGCCGGATTCACCCTTCAACGGGCTTGAGGGGTTGAAGCATATGGCGACCGCGATCGTGCCTCCGATCTATGATCCGGCGCTGGCGGACCGCAACCTGGAGGTCGAGACGGAGGCCGCCTATGGCATGGCCAAGCGGCTGGCGCGGACGCAGGGGTTGCTGGTAGGGATTTCGGCTGCGGCTGCGGTGGTGGCGTCGCTGAAGATCGCCGAGGAAGAAGCCGCGCGCGGAAAAGAAGCGATTATCGTTACAATTCTATGTGACTCAGCTGATAAATACCTGAGTGAACGGTTCTGGGAGGAGTGAGCGGCCAATGCTGAAGTTGAGCGAGCAGGTCTATAGCGCGATGCGAGCCCATGGGGAGGAAACCTACCCTCATGAGTGTTGCGGCGTGCTGCTGGGCCGCTCCGAGGGCGACGTGAACTGCGTCGAAGATGCCGTCCGCGCCGGGAATACCCGCACGGATTCGGCCCACAACCGCTACAACATCGCCCCGCAGGAACTGGTGAAGATACAGCGCCAGGGCCGTGAACGCGGGCTGGATATTGTCGGCTTCTACCACTCGCACCCGGATCACCCGGCGCAGTGGTCTAAAACGGATTTTGCCGAGGCCCACTGGCTCGGCTGTTCGTATGTCATTACGTCTGTCCAGAAGGGCCGTGCCACC
>JAJXXG010000739.1 GCA_021781255.1 Acidobacteriota bacterium | reverse complement strand
AACTGGCGCTTCCGAGTCCCCCTTGGCGAAACCATCGAATTCAACGACCTCAACCTCGGCCCGCAGCGCTTCCTCGCCGGCCGCGACTTCGGCGACTTCATCGTCCAGCGCCGTGACGGCAATCCGGGGTCCCCACGGACAGGTCCACGTCTGTGGGGTGGTGGCGTAGCGTCTTACCAGCTCGCCTGCGTAGCCGACGATGCCGCCATGCGAATCACCGAAGTCGTCCGCGGAGCAGACCTGCTCAAATCCACCGCTCGCCAAATCCTCCTCTACCGCGCCCTCGGACTGCCCGCGCCCCAGTGGTTCCACTGTGCGCTCGTTACAGACTCATACGGCCAGCGCCTCGCCAAGCGCCATGATGCCCTAAGCCTCCGCACCCTCCGCCAGCGCGGCTTCACACCTGCGCAGATTCTCTACGACCCTCCCGAATCCATGCTTTGATTGGCATGCCAGTTCCGCTCAGATACCGGGTGCCCCATTCATGCGGCGCACTTTGCCTCATGAGTGGGAGACCACCAACCCGAACCCGCCTTGTAACAGGGCACGACTTCAGTCATGCCAAATTATCCGGAGAAAGGATGAGGGGCTTCAGCCTCTGAGGGAATGCACGCTCATCCCTCGCCCCAAAAAACAAAAATGCCGGCAGAGCCTTTTGAGCTCCACTGGCATCGTCACTCACGTCAAATCATTAGTGCCAACTCACGAGTGCTTGATGAACGTCCCCCGCTGCAGCTCATTCATCGCCACCTGCAGCTCGTGCTGCGTATTCATCACAATCGGCCCGTACCACGCCACCGGCTCCTCCAGCGGCTTGCCGCTCACCAGCAGGAAGCGCATCCCCTCCGGCCCGGCCTCCACTTGAATCTCGTCGCCGCGGTCAAACAGCACCAGCGAGTGGTTCTTCGCGTCGTACTTCGCTGCCGCATTCGGGTCCACTGCACTCTCCGTCAGCACCGCCTGCGGCGCAGAAGCATCGCGAAACGTCCCCGCCCCTGCAAACACATACGCAAACGCATTCCGTGTCACATCCACCGCAATGCGCCGCTTCCGGTTCGGTGGCACGCTGATGTCCACATAGCTCGGGTCTGCCGCCACGCCTTCCACCGGCCCGTGCTTGCCCCAGAACTCGCCGCAGATAATTCGCGCCTTCGTCCCGTCATCCTCCGTCACCTCGGGAATCGCCGCCGACGGAATGTCCTGGTACCGCGGCGCAGTCATCTTCAGGCTCGCCGGCAGGTTCGCCCAAAGCTGGAACCCGTGCATCCGCCCCCGCTCGTCGCCCTTCGGCATCTCCTGGTGCAGAATGCCGCTGCCCGCCGTCATCCATTGCACGTCACCCGCCGCCATCTTGCCCTTGTTGCCCAGGCTGTCGCCGTGCTCCACCTCGCCCGCCAGCACATACGTAATCGTCTCAATCCCCCGGTGCGGATGCCACGGGAAGCCCGCCAGATAATCTGCCGGATTCTCATTCCTGAAGTCGTCCAGCAGCAGAAACGGATCGAACTCCTTCGTCTTGCCGAACCCGAAGGCCCGCTCCAGCTTCACGCCCGCGCCTTCCAGCGTCGTCTTCGTTCCCAAAACGTCTTTTACCGCACGTAATGACATTGCCCCAACCTCCTCCGCGCGTTCCTCACACCTCGCGCGTCTTGCTACCAGTTCCCGCAGAGCCGCATAGCCTGCCTCCAGCGTCGCCCCGGAGCCGCGCTTTCGCGCAACTCCGGGGGCAACCCTGTTCCGGCAACCATCCGGCCTCGTCTTACCGCAACTTGTCCGGGCTTACGCCTTGATGAACTGCACGTCCAGCATGATCGTCACTTCGTCGCTCACCAGCACGCCGCCCGTCTCCAGCGCCGCATTCCACGTCAGCCCAAAGTCCTTGCGGTTCACCTTCGTCACTGCGGAAAGCCCAATCCGCAGGTTGCCCCACGGGTCTTTCCCGGGAGCGCTCGGGCCCTCCACCGCAAAGGTCACGGTCTTGGTCACGCCGTGCATCGTCAGCTCGCCCGTCACCTCCAGCTCGCCCGCGCCCGCCGGTGTCACCTGTTTGCTCTTGAAGGTCAACGTCGGAAACTTCTCCACATCAAAAAAGTCAGCGCTCTTCAGGTGCCCGTCCCGCTGCTCGTCCCCGGTTGAAATCGTCGCCACCGGAATCGTCGCCTCCACGGTCGAGTCCTTCAGTTCGCCCTCCGCAAGCGTCAGCGTTCCGTCCAGCCCGCTGAACTTGCCCTTCACGTTCGAAATCATCATGTGCTTCACCTTGAACTCAGCCGCCGAGTGCGCCGAATCAATCTTCCAGGTGGTTGTTGTCACATTTGCCGGTGTGGTTGCCATGGTGTCTCTCAATCTCCTTTCAAAATCGCCTTACATTTCTTTCGATGCACGACTTTGATATTCGTTGCAACAAGTATTATTTTGCCCAATCGTATCGCGGCAGAGAACGTCGCCGCATTCCAGCCCAAAAACTCTGTCACCTTGAGCGCAGGCCGCGCAAGCGGCCGAAGTCGAAAAGTCTGCGGTTGCCTTTCCCCGCCTCCAGTTGCAGGTTAAGTGGGCCGCAAGTGGCTTTACAACCTATTTCCCAGGTCCCCGCACACACAACGCACGTCGACCGTCATAAGGATAGGGCCAACCGGTCGGGTCGTTGTCCTTCCGCCCTTCGTTGAAGTCGTAAGACCACACATAGCCACTAAAATGACCACGATCGTCGACCCGGTAGTCACTGCTCCATTCATCGCACGTCAGCAAAAGACCCCCTTCACGTTCCAGGTAAATTCCTCCTGCGCCTTGCGTGCCCCAACCAACCCCGGCACATTCGCATTCTTATCGTAGATACCCTCCAACTCCGTGAGCGTCGCCAGCCTCCAGTCGTCATACCCCGCCAGCCGCAGCTTCCGGCAGTACTTCATCGCGCTCTCTCCGGCAAAAGATAGCTGAATCGCAAATCCAAAGATTTCTCCCTTTCGTTCAGACGAACAAACACGCATTCTTGCGCCTGAAGCTTATGCGTCGCCTCAATCGCCCGGCAGCAGTCGCAGGTAGAACGCGTTGTTTCCCGTGCGTAAATCCTTGCCATAGCTGAAGGCCACCGTCGTGCCAAACACGCGAAGCTTTGCCTCTGCGCCTGTGTCCGTCATCCACTTCTGCCAGCCCGGCACCGCCAGCGCATCGCCCATTTTTCCGGTGTCCACAAGCGGGCCCAGAGTCACCGTCATCAGCCCGTTCGAGTAGAGCGTCTTATCTGTCTCCCACGACGCCATAAAATACTCGCGTCCCAACGGCGCGCTGCCCTTCACGCCATCACGCGTGCCAATGTGCCCGCGCATCGGCAAATCGTTGTCGCGTTCCAGTCCCAGCTCAAACAGCTCATCAAACGGCGGGTGCCCAAAGCTCCCGCCTGCCCGCGCCGTCACACTCGTCTCATAGTCCTCGCCCATAGCGCGCGGAAACCATCGCCACTCCAGGCGTCCCTCGAGCTTCTCGAATCCCTGCGCCTGCCTTGCCCATAGCCGCGCCGCATCGGAACTCGCTCCGGCCGTCAGTGTCATCCGCCGCTCCGGCGCGCGCACCAGCGTGCTCTTCACGCTTGCCGTCTGTTTCAGCTCCCAGCCTGTTCCGAGCAACGATGGCGTCAGCACTCCGCCCGCATCTACTCCGCGCAGCTCACGATCCGAAATCTCTGAGCCAACTCTCCATCGAAACTTGTCTCGCGCATCGGAGCCAATCGTCGCCGCGCCCACCGCGCGCCGCAGGTTCAGACTTGCCTCCACCGGCGCAGGCCCTGCAAACGACTCGCGCAACGCCCAGTTCTCGTTACGCAAATCCAAATCAAATCTGTAGCGCCGCACCGCGCTGTGCATCCACGGCCCAGCAACCTCCGCAAAAACCCGACGCTTCTCGGCATCCCATCGCACCTTCGCGCGAAAGTTGATTGCCTGCCCATGCAGATTGTCATACTCGGGATCAATCTCCTGGAACGGAAGCCCGCGCACCAGCAGGAACGCCCGTTCCAGCCATCCCTCCCCAAATCCATTCAACTCCTGCGCACGAAAAGCCATCTCAAACTTCCCATCGCTCTGCGCGCGCAAATCAAAATGATGCTGCGCGAAAATTCCTATCCCGCGCACACGCGCTTGGCTGTCGGCCAGTTGCTGCGCCGTCAGCTTCGTCGTCGGCGCAAACGCAAACGCACCATCCAGCAGCGCCGGGGAAACCCTCAGCGCTGGTTCCACCTTCACCGCTGCCAGCTCCGGCTTGCCCACGCGGTTCCACACCTTCACCGCCGCCGGCACGTTGTCCTCCAAGTAGTAGACCGTTGCCAGAAAATTCGCTGCGTACGTATCATCCGGCTTCAGCTTCAGCGCTCGCCGCAACTCCTGCGCCGCACGTGGATACTTCTTTTGCTTGAAGGCCACGCCAGCCCGCTCCAGTGGAAATCGCTCATCGCGACGAGCCTTCCGTTCACCCGCCTCCAGCGCTGCATCCGCCTCGCGCCAGCGTTGCAGGTGTGCCAGCGCCGAACCGTATGCGTAGTTCTCCTCGGCCGATCTCTTCCGCACCGGCCCCAGCGCATCGGCCACGTTCTGCCAGTGCCCGGCATCCAGCCACGCCTGAATTTGCTTCTCTGAGGTCTGTGTCTTCCGCGTCGATTGCCCCGCAGCTGCCAGTCCCGCGGCCAGCAGCAACGCCGCAAACAACGCCCGTAGGCGGCTGCCAATCGCTCTCGTCCGCACCGTCAGCGTGCGCCTTCCGCCGGCACCGCCAGCAGCGTCCAGTGGCCGGTCGCCTTCCATTCGTGCTCGAACTCCGCTTCGTTAACCTTCATCAGCTTGCGCTGCTCCGGATCATTCACCAGCACAATGCGCCTGTCCGGCTCCACGCCCGCAACCACCACATAGTGCAGTGCACGGCTACCCTCCGGACGAACCGCCGCAATCAACGGCCGCCCATGCTGCAGATGATCCGCCACCATCGCCCAGTCGCCCGTGAACGCAAATGCGCGATACCCATGAGCTTTCAGGTACTCCACCATCGCCGACGCATAAATCCCATGCGCGCGCTTGGCATAAAGCGCTTCAAGTATCCGCTGCGCATCGGCCGCCGGCTCTGCGCTTCGCTTCTCCTGGTGCGCCCAGTACTGCATCACCATGGACAGCGTCGCCGCGCCGCATCCGTCTTTTGTCTGCGCAACAAAGGGCACGTCCAGCCAAACGCCGTCCGTGCCCCCTTGGATTGCCGCGCCGCATGCCGCCCCCATCAGCAATGCAGCGCACACAAGTTTTCTCAGCATCCGCCGAGCCTTTCTCTCTCTAGTGCACCGCCACAATAATCAAGATTAACGCCGCAATCGCCACCAGAATCAGCAGCAGATCGTGGTTGTCTATGTAACCGGCAGCAAAGTCCTTCTGTGCCTTCGTCGCGCGCTGGGCCAGTTGTGCCATCTCGGCGTCGCTCAACCCGGCCACAGCTTTTTTCACCTGCTCGGGATTCATGTGGCTCGTCTCCAGCGCCTTTTTCGCTTCCGGCGAGCTCAGGAATCGGTCCAGCGTTTCCTGGTTCTGCTGCCGCTGCTGGCTCGCGTCCACAGTGGCTTTTTGCAGCTCTTGCGGCGTCACTAGTTGGCCGGCTGTTGCGGCCATCAGGCTTTGGGGCACGGCACAAACAGCCACAAGGGCCGTCGCCGCGCAGGCTTTCACAAAAAGATGGGCTTGCTTCAACATCGTTCGCTACCTCCAGGGGGTTCAGGTGCGTATTTTGGGTCGCAGTTATCCAGCACCTTCTGAAAAGAATAACCGGCCTTCAAAGGCAGCCGGCAAACTCTGCACAGTCATGAACCTGGAACATCATCGGTTCTCTTCTCGCATAGGATGAACCCCGCCAGCCCTCAAGTTGCCCGGGAATCCACCGCTTCCACATACCCGCGGGTAACCACCTCCTGCGCGCGGGCTTATCCTCAAAGGGCAGCCTCCGCAATTCTCTGTGTCTGACTTCGCCCAGTCCGTCAAGCAGCAGGCCGACATCGTCAAGATCGTCGAGGGCTACATCCGCCTGCGCAAATCCGGCGCAACCAACTTCTCCGGCCTCTGTCCATTCCACAAGGAAAAATCCCCCTCCTTTAGCGTTCACACAACCCGCCAGTTCTACCACTGCTTCGGCTGCGGCGTCTCAGGAGACGTCTTCAGCTTCGTCGGCAAAATGGAGAACGTCAGTTTTCCTGAGGCTGTCCGCATCGTCGCGCAAAAGTGCGGCATCCCGCTGCCCAAACGCGAATTCTCCTCGCCCGCGCAGGCTGCCGAAGCCCGCCTGCGCGGCAAGCTGCTTGACCTGCATGAGGCCGCCGCCGCGTGGTTTGAGGAGCAGCTTCGCGGACCCGAGGGTGCACTCGCCCGCGAGTATCTCGCCGGTCGCGGTCTCACGCCCGAAGGCATTCAGACCTTCCGCATCGGCTATGCGCCTGACAGCTTCAAGGCCCTCCGCGATCGCCTATCCGGCATGGCCGACGAAGCCACACTCCGCTCGAGTGGCCTCTTCAGCTCCAAGGAACAGGGCGACGGCTCCCAGGGCCCGCTCTATGATCGTTTCCGCAAGCGCGTCATGTTTCCCATCTCGAATGAGGGTGGCCGCGTCATCGCCTTCACCGCCCGCACCCTGGAAACAGGCGACAAAGCTGGCCCCAAATACATCAACTCGCCCGAGACGCCGCTCTATCAAAAGGGCCAGGTCCTCTTCAATCTAGACAAGGCCAAAACCGCCATCCGCCAGGCCGAGTTCGCCCTTCTCGTCGAGGGCCAAATGGACTGCATCAGCGTCTTCCTCCGGGGCATCCGCAACGTCATCGCCACCAGCGGAACGGCCTTTACTGAGCATCAGGTCAACATCCTTCGCCGTCACACCGCCAACGTCGTCGTCAACTTTGACCCTGACGCCGCCGGCGCCAACGCCGCTGAAAAATCCATCGCGTTGCTCACCGAGGAAGGTTTCTCCATCCGTCTCGTCACCCTCGAGGGCGGCCTTGACCCCGATCGCTTCATCCGCGAGCGCGGCGTCGAGGCCTACACCGCCGCCATCCGTGCCGCCCGCCGCCAGTCGGACTACCTCATCGAGCGCGCCCGTGGCCAGTTTCCCGGTGCCACGGCCGAGCAGAAGGTCAAGGCCATGAACTTCCTTCTGCCTCATATCCGCCGCATGCCGGAAAGGCTCGCCCGTGAGCAGTTTGCCGCAGACGCCGCCCAGAAGCTCGGCATTGACTCGGCCGTTCTCCGCGAGGAGCTCCGACAGGCCGCCCTCAAGCGCCGCGACCGCGTGGAGGCCCGCCCGACGGCGCTTACAGAGATCGAACGCGTCCTGCTTCGCGCCCTCGCCGTCACAGACCCTGAATTTGCCGAGTCCCGCCGCTTGGTCACGGAAGCCGTGGAGCGCCAACCTCAGTGGTTTGAGGGTCTTGGCTGCTGCCCGGCACTTCAGGCCCTGGCCAATCGAGGTGCTGCCGATCCCATGGAAGCTGTTCAAGACCCCGCCCAACGCGCCCTCCTGGCTGAAGCCCTTCTGGGTGAAACAGATCCACCCTCTGATAAGACCGTCATCAGTGCCATCGTCAGCCTGCAAAGGCGTTCTCTTGAGCGCCAGCTCCGCGAAGTCCGCACCCGCATTGGCGAGGCCGAGCGCCGCAGTGACTTCGCCGAGCTCGCCCTGCTCACTCAGAAAAAACTTGAGCTCGACCGTGCACTTCGCAGCCTACACGCCGGCCCGCAGGAAGCGTGATCGCCGCCCATTTAGGAAATCCCGCCATAGGCGCAATCCCTGCGTCCAATCCGCCCCAAATGCGTCTAAAAGAAGGAGGAACTGAGCGGGCAGGGTCTTGATTGCTGCTCCGCACGGTCCGGCTATGCACCCGGCGCATGGTACTAGCTTGATGCTGACCGCGCATTTTCTTTTCGTGCCGGACGTGGGGTTTGTGGTATTCTATTGATCTCTGTGAGGATGCGCGCCCATTTTTGCCCCACACATGAGCTGCGGCTCGCGGGCGACTCAGGACGATCCTGAAGCGTTGTCATCCTGTTCCGAGTCAATCTTAAGACCGCATTTTTGCGGTCCAACGTGGAATTGCGTCCACGCATCCAACGGCATCCATAGGATGGGCCGTCGGCATTGCGTCTGGACCTGCACTGGCGCGCGAAACGGTGCAAAAACTCATTCGCGACGGAGAGCAGGAGTAATTTGGCAACCGACGAAAAATTTGAACATGATATTGACAGCCTGATTGAGGTGGGCAAGGAAAAGGGCTATCTCACCTACGGCGATGTAAACGACATGCTGCCTGAGGAGATGGGCGCTGCGCCTGACGACCTCGACGACCTGATGACTACCATCAGCGGACAGGGCATTGACCTTCTTGACGGGCCGAAATTCGGCAGCGAAAAAGACTTTGAGCTGGAAGAGGGCGAAGATGTCGAACTCGACCTCACGCCCGGCACCCTCGAGAAAACCAACGACCCCGTCCGCATGTACCTGCGTGAAATGGGCACCGTACCGCTGCTCACACGCGAAGGTGAAGTGGAAATCGCCAAGCGCATTGAGCGTGGCCAGATGCGTGTACTCAAGGCCATTTCGAGGTCGCCAATCGTCATCCGCGAAATCGTAGCCCTTGGCGAGGACCTGAAGCGCGGCGTGCGCAACGTGAAGGAAGTTGTCGTTTTTGATGAAGAGGAACTCACCGAAGACGTCGTCCAGGCCCGCGTCCGCAACACCGTCACGCGGATTGACGCCCTCATCAAGCACCAGAAGAAGATTCAGCAGCTCGAGGAAAAGCAGGCCGCGGCCACCAGCAAGACCAGCCAGCGCGAGCAGCGCCGCACACGCTGGGCCATCGCCCGCGAGAAAGTCTTCGTCTCCCGCATCGTTCGCGAGCTCAAGTACACGCCCATTGAGCGCAAGCGCCTCCTCGACAAGGTCAACAAGACCGTCGACACCATGCGCACCCTCGAGCGCCAGATTCGCTCGCTCGACCAGAAGTACGACGCCAGCAAAAGCGAGGAGCTCAAAAAGGAGTACCGCCGCCAGCAGAAAAACTGCAAGGCCGACCTCGAGAAAATCGAGGGCGACGCCGGTGTCTCCATCGCCGAGCTCAAGCGCACCCAGCGCGAAATGATTCAGGGCGATATGGACGCCGAGCAGGCCAAGCGCGAGCTCATTGAGGCCAACCTGCGACTCGTCGTCTCCATCGCGAAAAAGTACACCAATCGCGGACTCCAGTTCCTTGACCTCATTCAGGAAGGCAACATCGGCCTGATGAAGGCTGTGGACAAGTTCGAGTACCGCCGCGGCTACAAGTTCTCCACGTATGCCACGTGGTGGATTCGCCAGGCCATCACCCGAGCCATTGCAGACCAGGCACGCACCATCCGCATCCCGGTGCACATGATCGAAACCATCAACAAGCTCATCCGCACCAGCCGCCAGCTTGTGCAGGAGCTCGGCCGCGAGCCTTCCAGCGAGGAGATCGCGCGCCGCATGGACATCCCGGTTGCCAAGGTCCGCAAGGTGCTCAAGATTGCCCAGGAGCCCATCTCGCTGGAAACGCCCATCGGCGAAGAGGAAGATTCGCACCTCGGCGACTTCATTGAGGACCGCCAGGCTGTCTCGCCGTCCGAGGCTGTCATCAGCGTCAACCTCAAGGAGTACACCTCGCAGGTGCTCCGCACTCTTACTCCCCGGGAAGAGAGAGTGATTAAAATGCGCTTCGGCCTTGAAGACGGCTCCGAGCACACCCTCGAAGAGGTCGGCCAGAGCTTCCAGGTCACCCGCGAGCGCATCCGCCAAATCGAGGCCAAGGCCCTCCGCAAGCTGCGCCACCCCTCGCGCAGCCGCAAGCTCAAGGCCTTCGTCGAAGGCGTTAAGGAAATGTAATGCGCCGGATCTCCGGCAGATTACTTCAGGCCGCGGCATCACAGCCGCGGCTTCCTTTTGCTTGAATCAATCCCTCCACGCAGCCCGCGCGGAATTTGATTGCCCTTTGCACCTCACCCCTGCTAAAACGTTTGCGCAAACGTTTTTCTTGCCTATTTGAACCAGGAGACATTGCCATGAATCGCATCACCCGCCGCGTCATCGCGAGCCCGACGATCAGTCGTCGAGCTTGTTGAGATCGCGCACCGACTGCATGATCGGCTCGAAGTTCGATCGCGCGTCCAGCGCGTCGAACAATTGCGCGGTGTCCGACAGCAGCCCGTGCGACCTCTGGAGCGCGATCCGCACGTCGTCCTGCGGCGTATCGGACAACCGGCCGTGGCCCGACAGCAGGATTCTGGAATTCAGTCCCTTCAGCCGCTCCAGCGACTGGATGTAGTCGCTGATGCTGCCGGATCCGAAGACCCCGCCCAT
>JAJXXG010000744.1 GCA_021781255.1 Acidobacteriota bacterium | reverse complement strand
GTACGAGACGAAGATCAAGTCCACCGGCGAGGCCATGCGCTACACCGTGGCGCACTGGTGCACCACGGAGGCTCGCTTCCGCAACCACCTGAAGAAGATCAAGCCGGAGGCGGCTGCGAAGCTCATCCACCTGGACAACATGCTGGTGCGCATCACGCAGCAGGATGTGGTCTACCGCCGCTACCTGAACCCCGCGCACCGCGCGTTCATCCCGGACTTTGGCGTGTATATCAAGTTCGAGGAGAACGGCAAAGTGGAGTACCGCGCATTGTCGCGGCAACTGGTCATGTTCTGCGTGGAGCGGCGCAAGGCGTGGCGCATGCTGCAGTCCAAGGCCGGCATCGTGAACAAGGAGTACGCTGCGCAGAGGGCGATTCTGGCGGACGTGGACGCAGGCAAGATTTCGCTGGACGAGCTGTTCGCGCGCGGTCACGAACTGGTGGCCGAGCGGGTTTCAGGCGGAGTTCTCGCCAAGGCGTAAGTCAACCTGAGGTGCTAGCACAGAACGCGGACCGTGAGGTCCGCGTTCTGTGCTAGCACTGTTCGCTTCTTACCGGCTGAAGTGGATGTACTTGCGGCCCTCGTAGAGGCGGAAGCCGCCGGATGGGTCGGCCAGCACTTGCAACGGCATGGGGCGCTTGATGGCTGCATCTGTCGAGGAGCTGACGGTGAGCACATCGTGCGCGCCGACGTCGGTGACGACGAACTTGTCACCGGGGATGAAGCCTACGCCGTAGACGCCCGCGGACAGGCTCTTGCCGCCGATCTTGATGGGCACTTCGGTGATGAAGTAGGCCTGGTACTTCGCCGAAACGTCGCTGGAGTAGCCGCTGGTATCGACCATGGTGGCCAGCAGATAATATCCGTCGGCGAACTTTACTCCGCCGGAGTTGCGCAGTTGGGTGCTGGCCGACTGGGCCTTGTAATAGACCGCGGCAGGCAGCAACTTCTGTGCATCCGCCGCCTTGAGCACGGTGCCTCCGCCCTGCGCCATCGTCCGTGCCGGAGACGCCATCATGGCCAGGGCCAGCGCCCCGGCTCCTGCCAGTTTACCTATCGCCTGTAAACGCATCGGGATAACCTCCATAAAATCATGACTGCGTCAGGAGTATATCGCATTCCTATTGGAACTGGCCCGGGAACGCGTTCGGACCGCAGAGTTGGCAGCGGGGTATAATCGCTCCCATGGCGGCGATTTCGCAGACCGGGATAGAAGGCGCTGGCACGGCGGAAGCCAAGCTGCATGCCCTGGAAGAGCGGCTGCGCGCGCTGGGCAGCGTGATGGTGGCCTATTCCGGCGGCGTGGACTCGGCGTTTCTGGCGGCTACGGCGCATCGCGTGCTGGGCAGCAGGATGCTTGCGGTGCTGGCCGACTCCGCCAGCCTGGCCCGCCGCGATATGGAGCAGGCGCGCGCCTTTGCTGAAACTGTGGGCATGCCGCTGCGCGTGATCCGGACCGAAGAGCTGGACAAACCGGAGTATCAGCGCAACGACGCCAACCGCTGCTTCCACTGCAAGACGGAGCTGTTTGATGGCATGAAGGCTCTGGGCGCGGAGTTGGGCTTTGCTCAAATTGCCTACGGCATGAACGCCGACGACACGCGGGATTATCGTCCGGGGCAGCGCGCGGCGCAGGAGCATGACGTGCTGGCTCCGCTGGCCGAGGCCGGGCTGACCAAGCAGGAGATTCGCACGCTGGCCAAGGCGGCAGGCTATACGCTATGGGACCGTCCCGCGGCGCCGTGCCTGTCCTCGCGCGTGGAGTATGGCCGCACTGTGACGCGCGAGGTGCTGGAGCAGGTGGAGCGCGCCGAGGAAAGCATGCGGCAGTTGGGCTTCCGCGAGTTTCGCGTGCGCCATCACGGTGAGCTTGCCCGCGTGGAGATTTCCCGCGACGAGTTGCCGCGCGCTGTGACGATGGAGATGCTGGACGCCATCACGGTGGAGTTGCGCAAGGCGGGCTATCAGTATGTGACGCTTGATGCGGCAGGCTTTCGCTCCGGTTCACTGAACGCGATTCTGCCCGCGGAAACTCTGAAGAGGCGCGGAGCCTAGCTGGCAGTTTAAAATCACCCTCGTGCGAATTGGATATCTGGAGTGCTTTTCCGGCATCAGCGGCGACATGCTGCTGGGCGCGCTTGTGGACGCGGGTGACTCGTTTGAGAGCCTGCAGGCGACGGCTGCGGCGCTGAACGTGGGCGCGCGGCTTGAGATGCGCAAGGTGGTTCGCGGTGGAATTACCGCAACCAAGGTGGATGTGCTGACTGCGGATGGCCACGCGGCTGACCATCCGCGCACCCACGAAGAACATGATCACAACCACGAAGCGCATACGCATGAGTCGCACGCCGGCCATGCGCACCATGTGCATCCGCAGCCGGCTCAACACACGCACGAGCACGCGCATGAACATCACCGGTCGCTTTCAAATATCCTTGCCATCATTGGCGCGGCGCCGCTGGCGGATGGTGTAAAGGAACGAGCCACGCGCGCCTTTCAACTGCTGGGCGAGGCTGAGGCGGCCATCCATTCCATTCCCATTGAGAAGGTTCATTTTCACGAGGTGGGCGCAGTGGACACGATTGTCGATATTGTCTGCGCGGCGGCGGGATGCGTGGAGCTGGGTGTGAGCCGCTGGCTTGCGTCGCCGCTGAATGTGGGCAGCGGCACGGTCCATTGCGCGCACGGCATTCTCCCCGTGCCCGCGCCGGCTACGCTGGCTCTGCTTTCCGATGCGCCTGTCTATGCCGCTGGCGAGCCGATGGAGCGCGTGACGCCGACAGGCGCGGTGATTCTGCGCATGCTGAACGTGCAGTATGCGCCGCTGCCGGCGATGCGCATTGCCGCGTCAGGCTACGGTGCGGGCGGACGCGATACGCCGGGCCAGGCAAACGTGCTGCGCATACTTGTTGGCGAGGAGGCAGCGCAGGATGTCGCCGTGGAGCCGATTGCGGTGATGGAGACGGTGATTGATGACTCCAGCCCGCAGTTGCTGGCGTACGTGAGCGAGTTGCTGCTGGAGGCGGGAGCGTGGGATGTCTATCGCGTTGCCGTGCAGATGAAGAAGGGCCGCACGGGGGTGCAGATGACCGTGCTGTGCAGGCCGGACCTTGTGCCCGCGCTGCGCGATCTGCTCTTCCGCGAGACCACCACCATCGGGCTGCACTGGCGGCTGGAGCACAAAGAATTGCTGGCGCGCGCGTTTGCCGAGGTGCAGACGGAGTGGGGCGCAGTGCGCATCAAGATTGCGCGCTGGCCGTCGGGCGAGGCGGCGAACGCCGCGCCAGAGTATGAGGACTGCCGCCAGATCGCGGCGCGGCATAGGGTTCCGCTGAAGCAGGTGATGCAGGAGGCGATGCGCCTGTACGCGGCCACAAAGACGAGGAAGGAGGAGCGCTGATGGATCGCATACGCATTGAGGCTCTGCTCATCGAAGTGCGCGAAGGGCGCTCGGGAGTGGACGAGGCGCTGGAACGGCTGCGCGATCTGCCGTTTGAGGACCTGGGCTTTGCCAAGGTCGATCATCATCGCTCGCTGCGCACCGGGATGCCGGAGGTGATTTATGCCGAGGGCAAGACGCCTGCGCAAGTTGCGCACATCTTCGCCCGCATGGCGCATGCGGGCGGCAATGTGCTGGCCACGCGCGCATCACGCGAGGCGTTTGAGGCGGTGTTTGCCGTGGAGCCGCGCGCGCAGTATCACGAGACGGCGCGGGCCATTACGCTTATGCAGGCTGAGGCGGCGCCGGGCAA
This sequence comes from Acidobacteriota bacterium, assembly GCA_021781255.1. Next base: position 6,631 of record JAJXXG010000744.1, on the reverse strand, counting down.
GGGAACGGTGAGCGTGGTCTGCGCAGGCACCAGCGACCTGCCCATTGCAGAGGAGGCAGTCATCACCGCGCGGCTGATGGGCAATGAGGTCGAACTGATTGCCGATGTAGGCGTGGCGGGAATTCATCGGCTGCTGGCGCAGAAAACTTCACTTCAGTCGGCGCGGGTGCTGGTGGTGTGCGCGGGGATGGAGGGCGCGTTGCCGACTGTCGTTGCGGGTCTGGTGAATGCGCCGGTGATTGCGGTTCCCACAAGCGTGGGTTATGGTGCTTCGCTGGGCGGCATTGCGGCGCTGCTGGGAATGCTCAACTCCTGTTCTCCCAACGTTTCCGTTGTCAACATTGACAATGGATTCGGCGCGGCGTGCATTGCTTCGCTCATTAATCACATATGACGGCACATATGATGGCACATCGGGCTGCAACTGGGAGTAGATAGAGATTACGCAATCTTCATCTGCACAAAATCAACTTTAGAATCCGCTCAAAGTGATGGCCATCACTGTTCCCGGTACGTCTGCGCGCCAATCATGCTTCATGCACGGATTGCGCCCTCAGCCTGCGTGCGTGGAGGAGATGCTTGGCCGGTTCCAGACTGCCGCTGTTGCGCAGACTCTCGCAAATCTTTTTTCTGCTTGCGTTTATTGCGCTGCTGGTCTTCACTTCGCTGCGTCCCACGCCGGGCGCTACGGGCGACATCCATCTGCGCGCGCCGGTGCGGCTGTTTTTTGAGTGGGACCCGCTGGTCGCTGTTGCCAATGCCTTTGCGACGCACGCGCTGTATCGGGGGCTGTTCTGGAGCCTGATTATCCTGGTGCCTACGCTGTTTCTGGGGCGCTTTTTCTGTGGCTGGATCTGCCCGATGGGCACGCTGCAGCACTTTGTCGGCAACATGCCTTCCGAGTCCAAGCGCGGCAAACAGCGCATTGAGTCCAACCGCTACAAGCGCTGGCAAACGATCAAATATGTTGTGCTGATTGCGGGGCTGGTGGCGGCGTTCTTCGGGTCCATGGCGATTGGCTGGCTTGATCCTTTCAGCCTGCTGGTTCGCTCGATTGGTCTGGCGCTGCTGCCGGCGTTCAACTTTGCGGTGCGCGCCGTGCTTGTGCCGATGGAGCACAGCCACATCGCGGTGATCAAAGCGGCCGGTGAAACGCTGCACAGTGTTCTGCAGGCCACGGTGCTTGATTTTCGCCAGACGCACTTTGCGCAGGGCCTGGTGCTGGGAGTTCTGTTCATCGTGATTCTGGCTGCCAGCCTGCGCGTTACGCGGCTGTGGTGCCGCTCGATCTGCCCGCTGGGCGCGCTGCTGGGCGTGGTCTCGCGCTGGTCGGTTCTGGGGCTGCATAAGGACGCTGATTCGTGCGACCACTGCAACCGCTGCCTGCTGAGCTGCCAGGGCGGCGACGATCCCATCGGCGGCGTGCCGTGGCGCAAGGCCGAGTGCCTGATGTGCATGAACTGCGTGGACAGTTGCCCGCATCACAGCCTTGTCTTCCGCTTCTTCCGCAAGGAGCGCGAAATCGCCTCGCCGGATCTGGGCCGGCGAAGGGCGGTGACGGGGCTCGCGGCTGGAGCTGCTGTTGTGCCGCTGATGCGCGCCAACACAGGCATGGGCAAGAGCCGGCATGACCTGCTGCTGCGTCCGCCGGGCGCGCTGGATGAAACTGACTTTCTTGCGCGCTGCATCCGCTGCGGCGAGTGCATGAAGGTGTGCCCCAACAACTCGCTGCATCCAACGCTGCAAGAGGCGGGCCTGGAAGGGCTATGGACGCCTACGCTTGTGCCGCGCATCGGCTACTGCGAGCCGAGTTGCGTGCTCTGCTCCGAGGTCTGCCCTACGGGCGCTATCTGGCAGATCACGCCGCAGGAAAAGGGCTGGGTGGTCGGCGTGGGTTCGCAGAACAAGCCAGTGCGGCTGGGCACAGCGTTCTACGACCGCGGGCGCTGCTTGCCGTGGGCTGAAGCTATTGACTGCATTGTGTGCGAGGAGTGGTGCCCGGTGTCGCCTAAGGCCATTTACGTGGAAGAGGCGCAGGTGGTGGATTCGGCGGGCAACACCAAAACGCTGAAGCAGCCGCGCGTGGACCCCAGCCGCTGTGTGGGTTGCGGCGCATGCGAGTATGCATGCCCACTGCAGGAGCGGCCCGCCGTCTACGTGACCAGCATCGGCGAGAGCCGCTCGCCCAGCAGCCAGATTCTGCTCAACAGGAAGTAAGAGAGGCATTGCGTGAAGATTCGTTCAAGAGGATGGATGTTTGCAGTGGTTGCGGTTGCGGTTGCGGTTGCGCTTGTGGCGATGGCCTCGGGTACGGGCTGCAAGAAGAAAGCGGTCAACCCGTTCCCCGCATCGGGCGCGGTGGCGGGCTGGGAAAAGACCGGAGACACGCGCACCTTCGCAGCCAAGGATCTGTGGCAGTACATCGACGGCGACGCGGAGCAGTACATTGCCGCAGGCGTTGTTACCACTTCGACCGCTGACTACAAGCATCAGGGGCAGTTGGAGGCGGTGGTGGATGTGCACACCATGCGCGACGCGGAAGGTGCTCGCAAGATTCTTGAGACGGGCCTGACGCGCGAGGCCAAAACAATCCAACTGGGCGATGAATGCGTGCAGTACGCGCAGAGTGTGATTTTTCGCAAGGGGCCATACCTAGTGCGCATCGTCGCGTATGAATCCACACCTGACACGCCGCAAGCGCTGCTGGCGCTGGCGCACGGCGTGGACGCGAACCTTTAACCGGATGTGGCCAGCGTGCTGGCCGCATGCATGAATGCGAGGAAAGCGATGAAGAGCCGCCGCGAGTTTCTAAAGGGAGCAGCAACCGGAGCCGCTCTGCTGGGCGCGCAGAGCAAACTGGGGCTGGCCAGCATGCTGGATCAGGGTGCGGAGGCAGGCAAGCCAAAGGTGGTGATTGCCAGAGACGCCGCACTGATGGGCAAGGATGGCAAGCCGGACGAAAAGCGCGTGATTGCACTGCTGGATCGAGCCATCGCCAGCTACACGGGGCGCGACAAGCCGGTGGACGCCTGGAGGATGATTGTCCAGCAAGGCGGCGGCAAGGACAAGGTGATCGGGCTCAAGACAAACGGCCTGGGCGGGCGCGGCATCAGCACGCATCTGGCGCTGGTGCTGGCCGTCGCGGAGAAGCTGCAGCAGGCGGGCGTCGAACTTGGGAACATTCTGGTATGGGACCGCAATGCGCGCGACCTACGGGCATGCGGCTTGACGATCAACACGGACCGCACCTGGATGCGCTGCTACGGGTCCGATGTGGCCGGCTTTGAAGACCAGGTGGAGACGTGGGGCTCGTCGCACGCGCGGTTCTCAAAGATTCTCACCCGCGAGTGCGCCATGGTGATCAATCTGCCGATTCTGAAAGACCACAGCATGGCAGGCGTCACGTTTGCGATGAAGAACATGTATGGCGTGGTGGAGCGGCCGCAGGATTTGCACGCAGGCGGCTGCAATCCCGGTGTTGCCGACCTGAACGCCTTCCCGGTGATCCGGCAGAAGATCAAGCTGACGATTGGCGACGCGATGACGTCGGTGTATGAAGGCGGGCCGGGCTTCCATCCTGAGCATCTATGGCAGCCGAATGCGCTGATTGTGGGCGAGGACCGGGTGGCGATTGACCAGACTGCATGGGGCATTCTCGATCGCAAACGTGTCGAGGCGGGCTTGCCGAAGCTGGCGGACGCGGGTCGACCGCCGCGCTACATTGCCACAGCTGCCGACGCGGCGCATGGGCTGGGCGTGAATGATCCGAAGCGAATCAACTTAGTGGAGATTTAGCTGCTCGCAGCGTGACCGGGAGGGAAATCATGGCCGGAGAATCCGCAGGCAAGCCAGACCTCATCACGCCGCAGGCGTTGCCGCCAAGGCAAAGTCTGACGCGCCGGGAGGCCATGCTGCAGCTTTTGCGCGCGGGCGGCATTGCAGCTGGCGCGGCCGGAGCTGCTTATTGGCTTAACGAGCGAAATAGCCGCCCTGTTCCGGCTGCGGCGGAGCAGGCCCGGCGCGACCATCGCACAGCGATCGATGCGAAGTATCCCAGCCTGACGGTGGTTCACTACGCAGTAGACAAAGATTCAACCGCACAGGTGGGCGAGCCGCGCGTGCTGGTGCGTCAGGCACTGGAGAACCTGGGCGGCATGGGACGCTTCGTGAGCCGCCAGGATGTGGTGGTGATCAAACCCAACATTGCATGGGACCGCACGCCGGAGCAGGCCGCGAATACCAATCCCGAGCTGGTGGCCGAGGTGGTTCGCCAGTGCTGGGCGGCGGGTGCCAAGAGAGTGATTGTGACGGACGTGAGTTGCAATGAGCCGCGCCGCTGCTTTCAGCGCTCGGGCATCCAGGCGGCTGCGCGCGCCGAAGGAGCTGAGGTGATTTTGCCCGACCCGGAGCGCTTTCGCGAAGTGGACATGGGCGGAGTTGCGCTGAAGAGCTGGCCGGTCTTTACGCCGTTTCTTGAGGCCGATAAGCTCATCAACCTGCCCATCGCCAAGCACCATGAGCTGACCGGCGCGACGCTGGGCATGAAGAACTGGTACGGCATTCTGGGCGGGCAGCGCAACCGGCTGCACCAGCAGATTCATCAGAGCCTGGCGGACCTGGCCAGCTTCATGCTGCCGACGGTTACGATCATGGATTGCTACCGCATCCTTGTGCGCAATGGGCCGACGGGCGGGAACCTTGAGGATGTGGCGCTGAAGAAGACGGTTGTGGCGGGCACGGACCCGGTGGCGCTGGACGCTTATGTGGCCAAGGCCTACTGGAATCTGGACCCGGAGCGTCTGCCGTATCTGCAGATGGCGGCCAACCGCGGGCTGGGCACGGTGGAGTACGACACGCTGCCTGTGAAGGTGAGCCAACTGGCGTGATGCAAGAAGAAGGAATTGCCTGCGCGCAAACCGCAGGCTGCAGGCGCTGGCTTTGACGGCTCGCGCCAGTTGGATTTGCAGTGGCCGGAAGGTCTGCGATAGCGTCTTAGTGTGAGAGCACGTCCAAAACTGGAATGCGGGCGCAGCTCTTCCCGCGCCCCTGAAGGGGTGGCAATCCATGACACAATCGCGGAGAACCTTTCTCAAGACGGGAGCGGCGCTGGGGCTGGCTTCGGTGGCGAGGCCACGCGGCCTGTTTGCCGACATGCAGCACGAAACGGAGGTGACGCCCCGGCTCAGTCAGTTTGGCTATGGAGATGTTGAGCTGCTCGAAGGGCCTCTGCGCGAGCAATTTGACACCAATCATGCGTTCTATCTTGGCTTGAATGAAGACAGCCTTCTGAAGCCGTTTCGGCAGCGCGCGGGGCTACCCGCGCCGGGCGAGGACATGGGCGGCTGGTATGACAACTCTACGGACTTTGACCCGCATGGGAATTTTCATGGATTCATTCCGGGGCACAGCTTTGGCCAATATCTTTCCGGGCTGTCGCGAGACTATGCAGCTACCGGCTCCAAGCCGACGCGCGCCAAGGTCGAGCGGCTTGTGAAGGCGTTTGCGCCGACGATTACGAGCAAGTTTTACGACGACTATCACCTGCCTGCCTATACCTTCGACAAGATCAATTGCGGCCTGATCGATGCGTATGAATTTGCCTGGGAGAGTTCAGCTCTTGAGGTGCTGAACGCGGCGACCGATGCTGTTTTGCCGCATTTGCCGAAGCGGGCGTACTCTCGCGCGGCTCAGTATGAGTTTCCGCACAAGGATGAGGCCTATTGCTGGGACGAGCCGTACACGCTGCCGGAGAATCTTTTTCTGGCGTGGCAGCGCGGCGCGGGCAGCCGGTTTCGCGATCTTGGCGTGCGTTTCCTCGCCGACGACTGGTATTTCAACCTTCTGGCGGCGGGCAAGAATGTGCTTCCGGGCAAGCACGCGTACAGCCACGTGAACGCGATGAGCAGCGCGATGCAGGCTTACCTTGTGCTGAGCAGCGAAAACCATCTGCGCGCAGCGATCAATGGATTTGAGTTTCTGCGCACGACGCAAAGCTTTGCCAGCGGCGGCTGGGGACCGGATGAGCTATTCCGCAAGCCGGGCAGTGGGCAGATGGGCGAGAGCCTGACGAAGACGCACTCCAGCTTTGAGACGCCGTGCGGCTCCTACGCGCACTTCAAGATTACGCGTTACCTGCTGCGCGTCACCTGCGACAGCCGCTACGGCGACAGCATGGAGCGGGTGCTCTACAACACGATTCTGGGAGCGAAGCCGATCCTGAAGGATGGGCATGGATTCTATTACTCGGACTATAACAACGATGCGACGAAGTTCTACCACCCCGATAAGTGGACCTGCTGCTCGGGGACCTTTTCGCAGATTACCGCGGACTATGGAATCAGCGCCTACTTCAATGACGGCGAAAGCATCTACGTGAACCTGTATGTGCCTTCGCGCGTGACGTGGATGCGCGGAGCCGATAAGACCGTGCTGACGCAGACGACGAACTATCCGCACGAGCCGAGGACACAGATTGAGCTGACTGCGGTGAATCCCGACACGTTTCCGGTGTATCTGCGCATTCCGGCATGGGCGGGGCCGCGCACGAGCATTGCGGTGAATGGCCAGCGTGTTCTGGATGGTCCCGAGCCGGGGAAGTTTGCACGCATCAAGCGGACGTGGAAAAAGGGCG
>JAJXXG010001026.1 GCA_021781255.1 Acidobacteriota bacterium | reverse complement strand
CAATGGCACCCACTATAGCCAGCCCACCAGCGGCTATTACAGCTCGCTGCCTTTCGACGCGTATCACAAGTACGACACCAACGAGATGTTCCTTGCTTACGCGCGCGAGAACCTGTTTCTGTCTCCGACAATGTCGCTGCAGAATACGACCTTTTTCAACCACATTCGGCGCTTCCACCACCGTACTGCTGATGCGTTGAATCAAGGAGCACTGGTGGATGAGTGGAACAATCCTCACTCGAATATCTTCGGCGACCAAGCCGGGATGTCGGTGGTTTTCCCGCTCAACACGGTCAATTTTGGCGGCTACCTGGTACACGAGATCTACAACTCGCACAACCTCTTCTTTAATCCGGACTTTGGGGGAGACGGGGCGAAACAGATCGTTGGCGCAGGATCGAAGTTCCGCTCAGGCTACTTCCAACACGACAACGTCGCATTCTTCGCACAGGATGATTTCCATCCAATTCCGCGAGTTCACATTATTCCTGGATTACGCGTGGTTGGCTTCAGCACCGACTATAGCAACCAGGCATATCGCGACTTTACGCTGGCGCCGGACGTGATTCCCACCAGCCATTGCGCGCTCTATCCTTCAGGAAGCGATCCATTCCATAACGTCTTTGGCACGCCTACCGTCGCTCCTGATGGCAGCACGACAAAGGACCAAGGTTCCTTGTGCGGCGAGCATGCCAGCAAGGGAGCGGTGGAACCATCCATTGACGCTTCTGTGACGCCGGTGGACTGGCTGACGATCTATGGCGGCTATGACACGACGTATCGCGCGCCGGCACTGGGTGGTGGCGGCGGCATGTTCCAGTCAGTCGACCCGGCCTACTACATTCTGGCCGAGGGCAAGTATGCCCAGTTCGGCGGTAAGGTCCACTTTACGCACGCGCCGGGGCTGGGGAACTTCATCGCGGGCATCAGCTACTACCATCTGGATTACACCAATCAGGAGTTGGATTACGAGACGGCCCTGGGTGTGACAGGCACCAGCGGTGGCAACTCGGCCTATCACGGCGTGGACCTGTTCTTCGACGCGGACCCGGCAAGCAACATGCACTTCTTCCTGAACTTTGCGGGAGAATCCGCGAACTTTACAAACTATGTTGAAAACGGAACAATCGCCCAATGCGGTTCGACACCAAACAGTGCTGGCCTGGCCGCCGGGTGCGCGTATTTCACAAATCTGCCGGTGTCGTACGTTCCGAATTACACGCTGAACACGGGCTTCTATTATGGCATCCGGCGTAACGGCCGCGAAATTCTGGAGCCGCGGTTCTGGGTGGAGTCGACCGGTTCGCAGCACATTTGGAACAATAACGGAATCGTTGTTGATGGGGTCAACGAAGGGCCTGGCCCGGACAATACCACCGAGCCGGCTTACGCGGTTACAAACATGTCCTTCACTGCACCCATCAGCTTTGAGAAGCAGTCCTTCAACCTAAAGGTCGACCTGCTGAACCTTGCAAACACGCGATATAACCAAAATGAGTACATCTCGAGCGGCGGCTATTTTGCAGCGCTCTTCCCTGACCAGAACAACGTGCCCAGCGGATACATCAATGCATATCCTGGCGCACCGCGTGCGATATATGGCACGCTGACGTATCAGTTCTAAGGCCGAAAGAGCCGACAGATTGTGCATTCGCCTTATATCGCAGCGGTGCACAATTTGCCGGGAGAACTGTAGGACTTCAATCTTCTCTTTACGCGGTAAGTTTCCGCGCCAAGATTCTTGCAGCAAGACAGAGATGATAGACGCCGGCATCGATTTTCTCGATTGCCGGCGTCTTTTTATGTGTTTGGCAGGATGTCTGTTTGCGAGAGCTGAGTGCAGAAATCATTGGATGCGATGCGAAACCAGGCGCGTGAAGCCATCGCACGAGCGCACAATTGGACTGCAGGGCACCGTCGGTGGGCAACGAAGAGGAGCCATGGAGCGCTGAACCCGATACTATGAGCAGTGGGGACGAACTCTGGCTCAGAGCAGGACCCAAGGTGCTGCGCGAGCCACACAAGGATTGCAATGAAGATGTCGACTCTGTTTTCCCGTGCGCGCCTATTGCTTTTCTGCATCGCGTTGCAGTCATTTGCGTTTGCGCAGGCGGGCCTGCAGCAGACAGTGCGCGAGGTGTCCGGAGCGTTACGGCAGGGGGATTTCGACAGTGCACTTTCAATACTGGCGCCCGCCCTGCAGACTTCGCCCAATAATCCGCAACTGCGGGCTCTGCAGGGAATTGCTTACGCAGGAAAAGGGAATAAAGGTGCTGCGCTGGAATCCTATAAGCGTGCGCTGAAGACAGCGCCGAATTATCTACCGGCTTTGGAGGGCGCGGCGGAGCTCGAATATGAGGCTGGAAGCCCTGACGCGATTCCTTTGCTGAATCGGATTCTTCAGCTGAGGCCGGATGATTTGACAACGCATGCGATGCTGGCTGCCATGGCCGCAAAGAGCGGAGACTGCGCCACGGCCGTTAAGCACTTTGCTGCGAGCGAAACGCTGATTGAGCCGCAGCCCAAAGCCCTGCGCATGTACG
>JAJXXG010001163.1 GCA_021781255.1 Acidobacteriota bacterium | reverse complement strand
GATCTTCCCGGGGGCAATTCACCATTTCCTCGTTATGCTTCGACAAAATTCCAACCGATGAGTGAAAAGCATATCTGGGAAGAAAGAGAGATGGTGAAGTTAGGGAATCGTGGAATCTACGGCCCATAACATCAGGCAGTACACTCCACGTGCCTTTGCATTCAATTGTCCGGTTCAGCCTATGTGAAGATGATCTGTCCTCCGGCAGCTTTTTCATAAAACTGTCCGACTGAGATGACGCCGTCTACTTCGGGGCAGAAGTCGTCCTTCTTGAGGTGAAACATATCCACTGTGGCCCTGCAAGCAAAGATATCGCAGCCTGCATCGTGAATCATGGTAAGAAACTCGGGGACCGGGGGGATATCGAGCTTCTCTATCTCCTTCTTCATCATTGATGTCGCAAATGACGACATCCCTGGAATCGCACCAAGAACCGTCGGCATGTGCATCGCCGGATTGCCGACTGTGGCCACTTTCAAGTTATGCATACGCTTCTTGATAATGGCATCCAAGCCAAAGAATGTGAAGAAGAGCGACGCTTCAATGCCTTCCATGCGGGCGCCGTTGGCCATGATTAGCCCAGGATAGACACCTTCAAGAGACCCTCGTGAAACAATAATGCAAACCTTTTCGATGGGTTGTGTGGTTGATTCAGTCATCATATCCTCCCGGTTATTAAATGCAGCCTTTCGGCTTGGGCAGGCCTGCGATACGGGCCGCCTTCTTGGCTGGTCCTTTCGGGAACAGCTGGTAAAGAGCCTTTGTGTCTACACCGCTCTCCTTGGTCAAGCGACGGATCGAAGGCGCATCGCCTTCCTTGTCAAAGACCGAACGCATAAAGTTGATGACGTCCCAGTGTTTCGACGTCAGCTCAGGAATGCCTTCCATCGCAGCGAATTCACGTGCGATCATTTCATTCCAATCATTGCGATTGACAAGGTTGCCATCCGCATCCAGCGCCAATGTCTTGCCACCTAATACCGCAGTTGCCATAAATCACCTCGTGGGAATTTGAACAGAACTTCCATTTTCGGGTTTTGCAGGCACAGCGTGCGCGCCCACAACTTTCAAGAATTCCACCAGCAACGCGATGCCTCTCCGCGCATCCGGCGAATTCAGATCGCGGACCAGCCGCAAGGGCGACTTATTCACATCCAGAGTGGCCTGCACTCTCCCGAATCCGTAAATGATTGCCTCAAGCGCATTGAGAACCTCTGGCTTGGTAAACTCGCGCAAGAGCCCAATCAATTGCGGAATGCTGGCTTCCACCTGCATCCAGTCCTCGGTAGAGTGGGCGCGCACCAGTGCATCACAGAATCGAACCCCTGCGGCAGCGGCCTTGAAATAACCTTTGTCCTGCAGCGTCTGGTTAACCTGAACCACCCGCCGCATTCCATCGCGCAGGATAGGCTGTGCGTCCTGAATGAAATCGGCGGCACTCTGCAGTTGCTGAGTGGTTTTTTCGAAGAGATGCGCGTTAGCCAGGATGCTCCTGATAAGGCTTACGATCTCTCGGGGGCGCAGATCTGCGGTGCCGAATGCTTCCACCGCATTTCGCATTGCGTCTTTGCCAACCAAAGAAAGGTCGGCAGCCAGATCCTCGGCACTGTTTCTGAAGCGCCTCAGACTCGCCAACTCTTCGACGATGAAGTCGAGCTTGCGATCAAGTTCTGCAATTCGATCTTCAACCAGCAAAGTGCCCATCACGCCACCAGCTTTCCTGCCATCAGCATTTCGTTGGCAATTGGCAGTTCAACCCCGCGCAAAAGCAGGTTCCAGTAGACCCAGCGAAACATGAGCTTTCCGTAATGATTGATCGGGCTTTCTCCCAGCAGTTTGAATGGTCCTACTCCGGGCAGTGGGAAAGCGCCGGGCAGTGGTTCGGTTTCGTAGTTAAAGTCAATGAGCATGCCCTTGCCAAAGCCGGATTCGATAAAACAGTTGGCATGTCCATCGAATTGCGCGCGCAGAGGTCTGCCGTCGATGTGCTCCATGATGTTTTCGAAGAGAATTTCCGATTCAAAATGAGCGACTGAACCCGCTTTCGATGCAGGTACATTTGTGGCATCGCCGATCACGAACACGTCTTCGACATTTTCTGCGGCCAGTGTGTTCTTGTTCGTCGGAACAAAGTTCAGCTCGTTGCCAAGCTCGCTGCGCGCAATGCACGGGTCACCCATGTTGGTTGGAATCGATACAAGCAGGTCGTAATCCACCTCAACATCATCCCAGGAAACAATCTTCTTTTCGGCGCTGTCGACGCGACCGATCGAAAAATCAGGCGTTACAGAGATTCCTTTGCGTTCGAGAACATCGCCCAGCACACTGCTCGACGTGGGCTTGGTAAACGCTTCTGAGAGCGGCGTCACAAGGTGCAGATCCACCTTGTCGCGTATGCCCCGCTCAGTGAAATAGGCATCCGCCAGAAAAAGGAATTCGAGTGGCGCCACGGGGCATTTGATGGGCATCTCGGCAATGTTCACGACCATCTTGCCGCCCTGCCAGCCCTTAAGGAACCGGGACAGGCGTTCGGCGCCGCGCGGCGTATAGTAATCGAATTTGGAACGTCCCCATTCTTCGTCGAGCAGCCCTTCAGTCTGCTCAGGATGAATGTCAGCCCCAGTGGCAATAATCAGACAGTCGTAGCGAAGACTCTCGCCATTGCCCAACATCACGGTTTTCTTCGTCGGATCGATCCGATCGATCCCCGAAAGGATATACCGTATCTTGCCAGGCAGGTACTGGCGGCGGGGCCGCACCAGATCGCGCATTTGGTAAATGCCAAATGGCACAAATAGAAATCCCGGTTGATAATAATGTTCGTCTGTGGCATCAACGATCGTGATACGCCAATCGCGTTCATCTAAAGCATTGGCGAGTTTGTTTGCCATGATCGTTCCCGCCGTTCCGCCGCCGAGAATAAGCATGTTCCGCATTCTATTTCTCCTCTTCTGCGATGATTTCTGCTCAAATAAAGCCAGCAAATACTGCAAAGGTTACTCGCGCGCGGCAGTGTTGATTTTTTCACCCATCCGCCACATCCTTTTGGCGAGCGGCTAAAAGCTCTTCGCAAACCCTATCGTGACGGAGTTCTCTGACATTTGGCTTGTTACGCTTGTTCCGGGAATCGGCCCCATCGATGAGATCCATGGTCCGGTGATCGAATTCCGGAAGGCGTGATAATACGCTACCGACATATCCACCTTGCCAATCTTCTGCGTAACGCCACCGGAGACGTGGTGCTGCACAATTGCGGGAGCCGGAATGTTGAAGAATGTGTACTTCGCAGGAACCGGGTTTTCGGAGTAGTTGTAGCCAGCCATGATCTTCGTCGACTTTGAGATTCGCTGCTCTATGCCGGTGCTGACTGTCCAGATGTTATTCCAGCCGAATCCTGAAACAGCATCCTCGTCGTTGTAGCCAACCTCATCGAATCCTGTAGTGTTCGCATAGTTGATCCAGCGGGTATCTATGCCCAGGCGCGTACCTTTCGCAACAGAGATACCCGTTCCAATCGAGACCACCTGCGGAAGATTCATCTTGAAGTTCAACTTGTTTGTGGTGCCTGTAAGGTCCTGGCTGTTCCACCCGAAATCGCGAAACCAGACAGGCGAGCGATAGGAAACGCCCAGGCTGACCCTCTCGAACGCGTAATGGACCCCGAGATTAAATCCGCTGCCCACTGCCGGCGCACTGTTGTTGGCCGCAAGGTAGTACGGCATGCTGCTTCCGGCAGAAACTGGCGCGGAGAACGGAGCGGGAATGACCTTAAGCATCGAAAGAGAGGGCACCACGGAAAATCCAATGGAGAAGCGCTCCGTAAGTTGCCGAGCCATGCCGATCGGCAAAGTGATCAGCATATAGTTCGAACGGATGCGTCCAAATCCAAATCCATTTGGCGCCTGTGGCGTGAGAATCGGATTGGAGAAATTGGTGTTCTCTGGATAATCGACACCGAAACCACTCACTGCAAGCATCGCAATGTGATAGGAGTTGGAAGCTCCCGAGGGATGATAGATGAAGGCGAATCCCGGTATCAATGCCATATCACGCTTGCTAACAGTGGTCCCGCTCAGTGGGCCTGCGGGCATTCCGGAGCCAAAAGCATTGGCGTCGACAGTACTCGACAAGGATCGCCAGGGCGTAAATAGCGTCCCGTGGATCTCGAAGCGTCGCCCGACGAATTCGCCGGTACACGCCGGATTCCATGCAATGGAGCCGGCGACATCGAGACAGATACCGGTATCGGCTCCGCCCATGGCCTCATTGATCGGCCCGGCTCCCTGCAGAAAATGACCGTCTGTGGCTAGGAGTGGCAACGAAAAATACATCAGCAAACCTGTGATCATCAGGCACTTGATCCCGATTCGCCACGACAGACTCTTCACAATCTTCATCATCGCCTCTTCGGAGACCGTTCGAGTACCGCTTCAATTCCTTTTGGGCGGCATCACAGATGAGCGATCTTGACAAGGGATAATGCACTTATCGTTCCAATTGTGTATTGCATTTATAATCAATCACTTATATGAATCCACACCAGACCTGTAACACGCTGTGCAACACAGCCATGTAACACATATTGCAACATGTGTTACATGGCTGAAACACACAAGTGAAACACTATGGATGTTCTGTGATATTCAATTCGCGCATCCTGCGCCAGAGCGTGGTCCGACTAAGTCCCAGTATCCGGGCAACCTCTGAACGATTCCAGCGATGCGACTTCAAGAGCGCTGTCAGGTTCTCAGCTTCGTGTGCGGCCAGAGGCTCTGGCGGCTGAGGCTCGGGGATGCTCATACGTGTTTCAATGGCGGGGGACTGGCGAGACGCCGGCTTGGCTAAACGCATTTCTTCGGGAAGATCTTCGGGAAGAATCGTCTCCATCTTTGCCACCGCAACCGCATATTCCATCACATTGGCCAGTTCTCTCACATTCCCCGGCCAGGGGTACTCCAGCATTAGGCGCATCACCTGGGGTGAAATCCGCCGAATGAAGCCCTGCTGAGTTGTAAAGCGGTTAAGAAAGTGCTGGGCAAGAGGATAGATATCTTCTCTCCGGTCCCGCAAAGGAGGCACTTCGATCGGCACGACACAAAGCCGGTAGTACAAATCCTCGCGCAAACGACCCTGGCGCAACGCAGCACGGAGGTCCACATTGGTAGCTGAAATGATACGGGCCCGTGCGGTTCGCGTTACGCTTTCTCCCAGCCGTTCAAACTGGCGCTCTTGGAGCACGCGCAGCAGCTTCACCTGCAACTGGGGATGCAGGTCTCCAATCTCATCCAGAAACAGCGTTCCATGAGAGGCCAGCTCAAACCGCCCCTTGCGGTCGCGCACAGCCCCGGTGAACGCTCCCCGAACATGTCCAAATAACTCCGATTCAAGGAGTTCGAAAGGCAATGCGCCACAGTTGACGGCGATAAACGGGCCATTACTTCTTGGCGAACTCTTATGAATGGCGCGCGCCACCACCTCCTTGCCCGTTCCGCTTTCACCTGTAATCAGCACTGTAGATTCGCTGTGCTGCAGTGTCTCGACCAGTCTGAAAACGCGTTGCATGGCCGGTGAAGATGCGATTGCATCCCCATAAAATGCCGGTGAGCTCGCGCACATCTGATCTTCTTCCGCTGGACGGAGCAGTACTACGTACCTCATTCGCGGATCGCAGATGTTAGAGGCCTCATGAGGCAACGGAGCCGTAGTAACTGACACCAGACGCGAGGCCGTGTCCTTAAACTGAAGCGTCGCGCGCCATCCTTCCCTTCGCTGGCCCCCCAGCAACGCGTTCCGCAGCGCCCCTTTCGCACCAAAGAGGTCTGCTCCTAACAACTCATCAATTCCTCGACCAACGAGAGCACGGGATACGCCTTCACCTAAGAGATCGTCCAGGAGGAACGAAGCATGCACAATCCGAAAATCCGGATCCAGACAGACAAAGGCTCGTCCCACGGACGCGAGGACACGCGTAACCCCATAGAGAGCAATTTGAGTGTCTGCGCTCAAAGGCTGATCGGCCCACGGCGAACACGTAATCTCAGAGCTTGGGTCCGCCTCTATTCTTCTGTCATACAATGCTTCGTGGTTCGTCTCTTGTGCCATATCTAAGCGCATCCCGTCCCTCGCACCTGCCAACAAAAAACAAACTTCCGATGCGAAGCCTGTCTGAAATTATCGGGCATCTTGCAGCAAGAAAGCCAGCACCCGTCGAAAATGCTATAGGTGGGGGAAGACCCGGGGCAGTTCTCATCGATCGCATCGCTGCACTGAGTGCGTCACGCCGCGCTGTGCCAGGATCGCGGTGGCAACAGCGGCCTGCCCGTAGCTCAGTCCGCCATCGCCGGGGCTGACCGAACGATGCTGAAATACCTGGAATGCCTCTGCCTCCAGTCCTTTGCGCAAGAGGCGCGCCAGGCGGCGATTGTGCATGCAGCCTCCGCTCAGCACAACGCGCCCCACACCCGTCACCGCGCGCGCCTCGATCGCCGCCCGCACAAACCCCTCGGCAACGCCGGCGTGAAAGCGCGCCGCAATCCTTGCCTTGCTCACGCCGGATTGCAAATCACTAACCAGCGCCCGCCACAGCGGAGCGGGAGAGATCCGTACCGCTTCGCGCCCGGCCCAGTTGCCGCCAACCAGTTCCATCCGATAGAGCGGCGCGGAGCTAGCCTGAGGCACAGAGCCAGCCTTGCGCCAATTTTCCGGTCCGTTCGATTCCATCAGCGCGCCCAATTCGTTTTGTTCTTCGAGGTCGTCCGGCTCGTCGATTGCCAGCCCCTCCAGTTCCATCGCGGATTGCGCCTCATAATCCACCGTACGCCGGTTCAGCACCACTGCCGCTACCGCGTCGAAGAGGCGACCGAGGCTGGAGGTAAGCGGAGAATTCACGCCCCGCTCCATCATGCGCCGAATCACGCGCTCATCCTGCTCCGTTGCGCCCATCGACTCGAACAAGCTGCCCGCAACCGGATCGCAACCCGCGGCGCGCAGATGCGCCAGCGCCATCCGCCACGGCTCTCGGATCGCCGCCTCTCCACCCGGCATGGGCACATAATCGAGATGGGCAAACCGCTCAAAGCCATCCAGCCGCGCAATCAGCACCTCGCCGCCCCAAATCTTCCCGTCACTTCCGTATCCGGTGCCGTCAAGGGCCAACCCGATCGCTTCGCCCTCAAGTCCATGCTCGGCCATGCACCCCGCCACATGCGCATGATGATGCTGCACGGCGATGAGTGGCAGGCCGCGCTCCCGCGCCCGCTCCCTGGCCCAGATGGTTGAGAGATAGCCAGGATGCAGATCGTGGGCTACGCAGCCGGGTTCGATCTCGAATGTGCGCATCAGGTGATCGAGCGACTCGCGAAAAAACTCGAGGCTGGTCGGATTTTCGAGTTCGCCCAAGTGCTGGCTCTGGTAGGCCAGCCCGCCCCGCGCCAGCGTAAAGACGCTCTTCATGTGGCCGCCGACAGCCAGCAGCGGCAAGAGATCCGGTTGCGACATCGACGGCATTTCGACTGCCAACGGCACGAATCCACGCGCCCGCCGGAACAGTTGCGGCGCATCATCGACGACCGCCGTTACCGAATCGTCGCATCGCTGGAGGATCTCGCGGTCGTGCATCAGGAAGGCATCGGCAATCCCTGCCAGCCGCGACAGCGCCTCTTCGTTCTCAATGGCAATCGGCTCCTCGCTCAGGTTGCCTGAGGTCATCACCAGAGCGCGCAGCCGGTCCTTTTTCAGATGGCCGCTCGCAACGCTGGGGGCAAAGAACAGATGGTGAAGCGGCGCATAAGGCAAAAATATCCCCAGCCAGGGAAGCCCCGGCGCAACTGAGGCCGCAATTCCGCCTGCGTCGCGCTTTCGCGCCAGCACGATGGGCCGCGCCGGACTAGTAAGCAGAGCCTCCTCGGCAGCCGTCAGCGCACACACTTGCCGCGCCGCTTCGAGATCACGAACCATCACGGCCAGCGGTTTGCCAAAGCGGCGCTTGCGCTCGCGTAGGCGCATGACTGCTTCCTCGTTGGTCGCATCCACGCCGAGATGAAAGCCGCCGATGCCCTTGACGGCCACTATCCGGCCATTCTGAAGCAGCTCGATTGCCTGCTCCACCGCCTCCAGGGATTCCTTCGCTCGATGGGTTGGTAAAGCCGGAGCTGCAAAGGCTGCAGAGAAAGGAGAGACGGGAAGTGAATTTGCTGCAAATCGTCCTTCATGGGGCGACGCTCTCTTTAATTCCGTCACATCTCCGGACGGGCTAAAGCCTGTGCTCTTCCTTGGTTCGAGCATTTCCTCAGGCCGGTCTGCCTCACGGGCATCTTCCGCGATATTCCTGCTGAGGGCTTCTCCCTGAAGGCTCTCTCCATCAACCTGTACCAGCCAAACTCGCGGCCCGCACTCCCAGCATGCATTAGGCTGGGCGTGGAAGCGCCGGTTCGCGGGATTGTCGTACTCACTTTGGCAGGCCGCGCACATACAGAATCGAGCCATCGAGGTCTGAGGACGGTCATAGGGAATTTGCCGCGTAATGGTGAAGCGCGGTCCGCAGTTGGTGCAGTTCAGAAACGGATAGAGGTAGCGGCGGTCGGCAGGGTCCAGCAATTCGCGCAGGCAGTCAGGACACGTAGCCGCATCGGCTGGAATTCCCGTGCTCACCCGCCCCTTGACCTCGCTGGAGGCTATGCGAAACACCGCCTGCCCGTGCGGCCTTCCGGGATGGATTACGGTTGGAGCCAGCTCCCTCACTGCAACCGAATCGATCCGCGCCAGGGGCGGCGTCTCGGAGCACAATCTGCCGAGAAACGCCTTCACCCGTTCGGCCGGCCCCTCGATCTCGATCGTCACCCCGTCCGTATCGTTGCCGATGGACCCAGCCAGGCCCTCTTCCATAGCCAGCCGGTAAACAAACGGTCTGAAACCCACCCCCTGCACCACCCCGCGCACCTGGATTTCACTCCGAAGCTGCGCATCGTCTTGTGCTCGTCTTGGATAAGTTCCGTCAGTCACCGCTGCGTCACCCGCCGCTGTCAGCATAGCGCATGGGTGAAGCTCATTCCCGGTAACCGCAGCTACGCCTAAGTAGTCTGCGGGAAGCGCGCATTGATGCAGAAGTACTGTCTAACAAATACGTGGCAGTTGCTCGCCGATCTGGATGGGAATCACGCGATTGGCGCCCATGGCGGTGCGGGCCACCAGCAGACTGGGATGCGCGGCGGTCGCTTTGCCAATGTGAGCTGCTTCGCGGCCCAGTTCGTGACCCCGCAGAGCGGCAAGAGCCCGCTCGGCAGCCTCGGGGGCGACAAAAAAGACCGCCTTCCCTTCGTTAGCCACATAGACCGGATCGAGACCAAGCAGTTCGCAGGCCGAGCTGACCTCGGGCCGCACCGGCAGCCGCGCCTCGTCAATCTCGATGCCCACACCGGAAGCCGCGGCGATCTCATTCAGCGTGGAAGCCAGCCCACCGCGGGTCGGGTCGCGCATGGCATGCACCTCCGTCCCAACCGCTTCCAGCACAGCGCCAATCAGTCCGTCGAGCGCCGCGCAGTCACTTCGTATTTGGCTTTCGAACTCCAGTCCTTCGCGCACGCTCATGACGGCCATTCCGTGGTCGCCGATGGTCCCCGAGAGCAGAATCGCGTCTCCTGGCCGGGCTAGATGCGGGCCAACCGCAATCCCGGGCCGCAACACGCCTACGCCCGCCGTATTGATATAGCAGCCGTCGCCGTGGCCCCGCTCCACGACTTTCGTATCGCCGGTGACGATCCAGACCCTTGCGCCTGCGGCAGCCTTCGCCATCGCCTCGACAATCGCCGCCAACTGCGCCAGCGGAAGGCCTTCCTCCAGAATGAAACTGGCGCTCAAGTAGCGGGGCACGGCGCCAGAGACGGCCAGATCGTTGACCGTCCCGTTCACCGCCAGCTCGCCGATCGTGCCACCGGGGAAAAACAGCGGCCGTACGACGAAGGGATCGGTGCTCATAGCCAGGCGGCCGACCGACGCTTCCCTACCCAGATCGAGCAGAGCCGCGTCACCGAGATCTTCGAGAGACGGATTACGGAAGGCAGGCAGAAATAAGTGCTCGATTAGTTCGTTGCCCAGCTTGCCGCCTCCACCATGGCCCATCACGATGGTGGGGTAATCGGCCAGTGGAAGAGGGCAGCTCCAGTTTGAGAAATCCGGCGCCGAAAAGGAAGTCGCCAATGCGCCATCTTTGTGCTTCTCAGTCATCTGCCGCTCCAGATGGTCCCGACCCGGACAGCGTTGATGCCGCATCAGTCAACTCTTCAGCCGAAAGGAAGCGCCCGTAATTGAAGTAGGCAGCGCAGGCCCCTTCGCTCGAGACCATCGTGGCCCCCAGCGGATGCCGCGGCGTGCATTCCTTGCCAAAGGCCTCGCAATGC
>JAJXXG010001057.1 GCA_021781255.1 Acidobacteriota bacterium | reverse complement strand
AGTTTCCGGTCTGGTCGAAAGCCGTCTCCGCAAAGGGCACCATTAAGGCCACTGTCGGATGCGTCAATGTTCCCGTTGTCTGCGCCGGAGCTCAAGTCAATCCCGGCGATGTTGTGGTGGCCGATGACGATGGAGTGGTCGTTGTTCCCCTCCATCAGGCTTCCTCTGTCATCTCCGCCGCCGATCAGCGTGTCGGGCGCGAAGCGGCGAAGCGCAAGCGCCTGGCCGCGGGCGAACTCAATCTCGACATTGAAGACATGCGCGCAAAACTCGCCGCGGCGGGCCTCGTGTACTACGAAACGCTCGATGAGGCCCGGCAGAACCAAGAATAGGTGAGGTCATGAGTTATCAACCGCAGTTTGGCGACATTGCTCATCTGGCGCACGTTGAACTCCACGTCCCCGATCTGGAAAAGAGCGTTGCGTTCTTCAAGAACATCGTCGGTTTGCACGAGGTAGGCCGCGCAGGCGAGTCAGTCTACATGCGCGCCTGGGCAGATTATCAGCTTCACACTTTGCAACTCACCCGGCATTCGACCCCAGGCATGGGCCATGCAGCTTTTCGCACCCGCTCCGCCGAGGTGCTCGAACGTATGGTTGAGAACCTGATTGCGCACGGCCACAACGGCGTTTGGCTTGAACCCGAGTTCGGCCAGGGACGCACATTCCGCTTCGAAACCCCTGACGGACATCACTTCGAACTCATTTACGAGATCGAACGCTTCGTTCTTCCCGCCGGCGAGATGCACCCGTTCAAGAACCAGCCGGATCGTTACCTGCCCTGGGGCATCGCGCCCAAACGCCTCGATCACCTGAACCTGCTCGCCAGGGAAATAAAACCCTGCCGCGAGTTCTGCCGCGACCTGCTCGGCATGCGCGTTACAGAGCAAATTGTCTTTGAGGATGGAGAAGTAGGCTCGTGGCATGCAGCGAACAGCAAGTCATACGAACTTGTCTTTGTGAAGGATGCCAAGGGCGCGCGGGGCCGCTTCCATCACCTCACTTACTTTATGGACAGCCACGAAGACGTCCTGCGCGCCGCGGACATTCTGGTGGAGAACGGCGTCGCCATCGAATACGGTCCGCACAAGCACAACATCGGCCAGAGTATCTTCCTATACTTCTTCGAGCCAGGCGGCAACCGCGTAGAGATTGGTTCTGGCGGCTACCTGATCCTCGATCCCGACTGGAAGCCCGTCGTCTGGTCGCGCGAAGAACGCATGAAAGGCCAGGCATGGGGCCTGCAAACGGTCAGCACGTTCCACACCTACGGCACGCCGCCTGTCGATTGAATCTCACTGAGAATGCTCTGGAGATTTTTCGCTGGATAAGCAACTGATTGCTGCAGAGCAGGCATTTTTCTGCAAAGAGCTTGATCGTCGCGTGAAGCCAAAGGTTTCGATCGGCCTGGCAGCTATTCCATGAGGCTCCAGTAGCTCTCACCGGCACAACTAGGGCACATGGTTTGCCCGTCGTTTACTATCCCGCGCTGATTCAGAATCTCTTCGCCGCACGCCGAGCAGTTGACTCGCATGCCGGGCTTGCCGACGATTGCGTTCAGATCCAGGTTGAGCTGCACCGCCTGAAGCCTGAACATGTCTTTATTCTCAATGATCTGATAAGCCTGGAGTTGCGCCTCCCAGCGGTTTGCCGCGGCGGAGGCGGTTGCAGCAGCGCGCGCGCGCGCGTCCGGCATCGGTGAAAGGCGAATCGCCCGGCCGTCGTGTGTGTCGACAAAAGTAACGGCCACTTTCCCGTAATCGACCAGGCGCATCGTGCGGTGGCCTATCGAGCATCCCGTGGCCACGCTCAAGCCATCGGCAAAGCAACCGTCCGTCTCAACAAACGCGAGCAGGCGCTTGTTCCGCTGCGGCAATTCGAAGGGAAAGAGCTCCGCGGCGTACAGCCCCATGCGCACCCCCAGCACCTGGCGTGGACAAAGACGCTTGTGCAGCGCAGATGCTCGCGCAAGCGCCTCCTGCAGCTTCGGATTGACCTCGATCGGCTCCATTCAGTTTCGTTCCCCTCTACCTACAGACTACGCTTTCCGAGCGCTCTTCGCCGCGATGCGAATCTTCCGTATTCCAGCAACTGCTGACTCCCGCGCCAACTGAAGAAGGTCGTCATGGGGCAGGATTGTGCAACGTAGTTGATCGCCCGCTTGTGCGTGTCCGTAATCGTCAATCTGAGAAATCATCCCGGATAGCGCGCGCCTGCTCTTGGGTGAAAAATCCGGCGAAGGGACTATACCGTGCCGATTCTTTCCATCAGCTTTGCGCGGCAATCCTTGAGCGCAGTCTCCAGGTGGGCCATTGTGTCCTTGAACCGCACTGAAGGAGTGGGAACGGAAATTGCGGCAACTTCTCCCTCCGGGCCAATGACCGGTGTGCCCACGGCAGAGATGCCCAGCGTATGCTCTTCAATGTCGTAGGCAATGGCGGTCTTGCGGATCTTTTCGATTTCCTCTTGCAACTGTTTCCAGGAACCCGGCGAGTTTGGTGTGAATCTGGTCAGGTGGATCCGTTTCTTCATCTTTGCCAGCGCTGAATCGCTCAATGCCGATAGCATTGCCTTGCCATTGGCGCTGCAGTGGAGCGGGAAAGACACGCCGATTGCCGAAACTGCGCGCAATCTGTGCGAGCCTTCAATGTGATCGATGAAGACGGCTTCGTTGCCCTTCAGAAGAGCCAGATCCACAGTCTCGCCCGTTCTTTGCGCCAGCTCTTCCAGGCAGGGACGAGCGATGTCCACGAGTCCGCAGCGCACGGAACGGGCAATTCTCACCAGCGCGGGTCCCAGGCGAACACCGGCCTGGGGTGTGGCGGCAATAACAAAGTTTTCACTGTCCAGCGCCGCCACGATGCGCTGCACCGTGGATTTCGGCAAGTTGAGCTGCTTGGCCAACTGTCCCAGGCTTAATCCCTGAACGTTCCCTTCCAGGGCACGCAGCACATCTGCCGCGCGCGCAATCACCTGAACACCCAACTGTGACTTGCGCAAGTGACTCCTTTCTCGGCAGAGTTGCGGTGTTCGCGCCTCTTACCGCCTGCACCGCTCGCTTACTTCTGTTGGCGCTTCCTGTTTGCTTCGAGCAGGTAGTTGCTCAGCCGCGTGCGCACGGCCTGCGCCTTCTCCGGGGTCCATCCTTCATAAAACCCGGCGCCGGTCTTCATGCCCAGATCGCCCTTGAGAACCTTGTCAATCAGGTACGGGCTCGGAGCCGGCAAAGCTTCAATATGAGCCAGGATTCCGTTGTGAATCGCCAGCGTCAGATCCAGTCCCACCAGGTCCGCGTTCTCGAGCGGCGCCAGGACGGGCAAACGGAATCCAAAGCTGTTCTTCACGCAGAGATCCACCGTCTCTGCGTCGCAAATGCCGTGCTCCACAATCGAGACGGCCTCTCTCCACAACGCATGCTGCATGCGATTGGCCACAAATCCCGGCACGTCCTTCTTCACGTGCACCGCCACTTTGCCGACCCGGTTCAGCAAATCAATGCAGCGCTCCACCATCTTCAGGTCGGTGAATTCGGTCTGCACCACCTCCACCAGCGGAATCAGGTACGGAGGATTCCACCAGTGCGTGCCCAGAACGCGGCGCCTGTCGGTCACCTTCTCGCCAATTTTTGTAATCGGCATGACCGAGGTGTTGCTGGCCAGAATGCAGTCGCTGCTCGTGTATTTCTCCATCTCCACGAAGAGATTCTGCTTCACTTCAAGATTCTCGTAGGCGCACTCAAAGACGATGTCCGCCCCGCGCAGCCCTTCTTCCATGGAGTTGTACGGGCTGATGTTTTCGGCCGCGCTCTCGTCCACTCCGAACACCTTGAAGTTGGCCCGCGCTTTCTCATGGGCCTGCGCTAGCACTTCCTTCTTACTGTCATGCAACGCGACAGAGTGGCCTCTGGCGGCAAACACCTCGGCGATGCCCTGCCCCATCATTCCCGCGCCCACTACCGCGATCTTTTCCATGGTCGTTTCTCTTGTTTTCGCAGATTGATCCGCTGTGCCACGACAGCCCGCCTCCCACGCGGCAATGGGCTGTCATGGCGTTTGAACCAGGCTACATGGCTCCGTACTTGTAGAGCCGCGGCTCGGCGGGAACCAGATCGGCCTCGTCGATCTCGGCCACGCAGCGGACCATGGAACCATCGCCCAGGTGCCAGCGGATGGGCAGGGCGAAAAAGCGGAACCGCTTGCCCTTCACCTTATCCAGATCGCCGCCCAGGTTCTCGACGCCCACGATGCCGTTGCCCAGCAACGTTTTGTGGCAGGGTTCCCACGTGCCGTAGCAGCCGATGGCTTCCAGCTCGCCGAACTTCTCGTCATATTTCTTCTTCCCGTGCACCTTGATGTAAAGCTCTTTGTCGAACTCGGCGTAGGCCTCCTCGCCGAACTGCTCCACGTACTCGTCGCAGATCGACTTGCCGCTGAACCCCTCAAGCTTCATGCGCGTGCCGTTGTTGCCCATCGAGGTGTGCAGCGGGTGA
Organism: Acidobacteriota bacterium; assembly: GCA_021781255.1. Next base: position 5,907 of record JAJXXG010001057.1, on the reverse strand, counting down.
TCCAGGGCCTGCTGATCGAGAGCCACCACCTTCACCTTGTGTTTCACAAACCATTTGCCGGCGTCGATGCCGGTGCCGAGCGAGTAGTGATAGTACTCCTTGCTGTCGTCGAACTTTCGGTGCATCCCGGTGTTCAGGCACACCACCATGCCCTCCAGCTCCGAGGGCTTCATACCGGCGCGAGCCACGGCATCTTCCAGGTCCTTGGGCATGATCAGCTTCCAGCGATCCACGCGAACATCGAGGCAGACGGCGTCGCCGCAATAGGCGTCCACCGGCAGCTCGTGCGAGTAAAGGGCGCGTTCGCCATTGAACATGCGCTCCATAACGTGGCGGGGAGCGTCGGCATGCGTGCCGGTGTGCATGGTGCATTTAATGGTTTGAGTCAGTACCCCACCCTTCGCCATGCTGTGCATGGGCGCGATCTCAGGTTTGGAGAAGTATGGCCACAGCGGCATGTCTCCAAAAAAAGGGTGGCTCAGATCTACGAAAACTTTCTTTCCCATAACTTCCTCCGTTAAGTTCAGTGCAACAATTTAAGTTCCTATATTCGGCCCGTGCCCCACCTTGCGGCCTTCCTCTGTCGCAAGCGTGTGAGGTACGAACCTGAGCGTCTTCCGGTCAGAGACTACGCTCTTCCAGGCTCTTGCGGCGGCAAACACCTGGGCGATGCCCGTGCCCCATCATTCCCGCCCCACGATCGCAATTCTTTCCATGGCCGTTCGTTTTACTCCTGCGTTGTTTACACCGGCGCCTGCGTCAGCGCCGTGTTTAGTTGGCCCAGTAGCCGCCTTCCACCGCAACATTGGCGCCGGTCATAAAGTCGCTGGCGCTCGACGCAAGGAAGATGCAAGGCCCAATGAAGTCATCAGGTTCACCGAGGCGGCCAATAGGAAGACGCTTCAGGAAGTTCTTGTAAACAGCACTCTCGGGATCGAACATCCATTCCGTCAAGTCAGAACGGAAGACGGTCGGGTTGATGGTGTTCACATTGATTTTGTGCTTCGCGGTCCATTCGCAAGCCAGGGACTGGGCCATCAGGTCGATGCCCGCCTTTGCCGTGCAGTAACCCGTGTAGCCGGCCATACCCATTTTGGATCTGGCAGAGGAAACCAGGATCACCTTGCCGCCTTTGCCCTGGGCAATCATCTGCTCACCCACGTACTTGCAGAAGAGCCAGGTGCCCTGAACATCAGAGTCCATGATCTTCTTCCATTCCTCCAGGGTCTGCTCCACGATTGGTTGCGCATGATTGTATCCGGCCGCTGTCAGCAGCACATTGATTTCACCGAACTTTGCAACTGCCTTCTTAACCACCTCGATAACATCCGCTTCGACAGCCGGATCGCCGGTGAAGTAAGCGCATTCAATTCCATGACCTTGAAGCTCGTCGCAAAGAGCCTTGCATTTACCCTCTCCACGCCCTGTAATTGCCAGTTTCATGCCTGCCAGGCCGTAACCGAGGGCAATCGCCTTTCCCAATGCACCTGTGGCGCCCGTAATAAGTGCAACTTTTCCTTTCACATCAAACAATTGGTTCACAAACTGTTTGTCTACCATTCTGTCTTCTCCTATCGAGCCAGGACATAATGACGAACATCGCGGATATCGCCAAATGAGGGCAACCCGGCGTCCGGAAGCCTGATGCTCCTTAGAGCCTGTTATTGACTTTCGCGTGGCCTGCGCAGGTCGCGAGAAAGTAAATAACAAGCTCTACTCGCGCGGACTGCCCCGGCGGTCACAGCGACTTCACCACGCATTAACCGGCCGTGAATCCGCCGTCGCCGTACAGCACCTGCCCGGCTGTCATTCCTCGGTTGCCATGAGCACGAGCACTTCGGCGGGCTTTCCGCCCGTGATCACCATGTCGCGCTCCTCGCCAGGCGCGATGTAAAGAAGATCGCCCGGCTCCAGATCATGCTTTTCGCCGTTCTTGCCGTTGCAGGTCATGGTCCCGCTGATCATGTAGTAGACCCTCTCCTTTGCGGCGGCGCCCATGACGCAGCCGCCATTGGGCAGAAAATACGAATAGTTGACGATGAAATGCTTGGCTTGCTCGCCGGTAATCTTCTTAATGCCGAAGACGTTGAAATGCCCGGGGCCGTCATAAGGAATGCCATGCGCGTCTTTTACCTTGATCACTGCGTGAAATCCTCCTTCAAGAAATGAGTTCCGTTGCGGGTTGAATTCCTGGCTGCAGAGTTTCGACGGCCAGGGCCGCGCCCGTGCCGCCGCCGGGGAGGAAGTGTGTCAGGCCAGTGCAGAGGGTCCGGATGCCGGGCTCTTCTTTGCCGTGCAGTTTCAGTGCAGCCGCATTGAAATTTTGCGCCGCCTGATAATGCCTGACGTTCTTCAGTCCCACCTTTTTCGTGTTTGCTCCCTCTCACTTGCTTACCGAAGCTGCGGCGCCTCGAATCAGAAACGGAAGCCCGTAAATCAACGGGCGTCGCAGTATCCCGGTGTTCCCAATGTATTGTATTACGATACTGTCGTATTGTATAGTGAGCAGTATTCTCTTGATCCCAGGCTTTGTCAACTGGAAAATTTGCGAACAGGGAATCTTGCGCTCCTGGTTCTCTCCTGCGGGCAAGACCGGAGATCCCGCACGGCTTTGCCGGGCAGGAACGCCACTCTTGATCGTAGACTTGCAGGTCCGATCTTGTGCCTTTATACTTCCGCTACATGGTTAAAGCAATAACAGGGAACTGCGTTTGCGGTTGCTCGACCCCGCGGGCCATGGCGTAGACCTCTTGCTCAGATCGAGAGCGTGGCCAATCAATTTCGAGCGATGCTCAAAACCAGGGGTCAGGGGAATATTGATCTCCGGCATCTGACGCTTGAAATCAACGTTCAATGAAAGACCATTGCAGAAAGAGCATTCTTCATGGCTGATCAGAAAGAAGTAAAACGCCTGCAAGAGCTTGCGTATGAAATGCGCAAGAAACTGCTTCATTTGTGCGGCAGCTACGAAGGCCCCGTGCACATCGGCGGTGATCTCTCGATGACTGACCTGCTGATTGGGCTCTTTCATCACGGCATGAATACCAACCCCAAAAACATCAAAGACCCCGCGCGGGACCGCTTCCTCTTAAGCAAGGGGCACGGCGCTGTCTGCATGTATATCGCGATGTCTTTGCGGGGCTATTTCGATTTCGATGAAATCGTCAGGACGTATGGCCAGCTCGACAGCGCCTACGGCATGCACCCCTGCAAAGTTCAGCTTCCCGGCGTGGAATGCTCGACCGGCTCGCTCGGCCAGGGCCTTGCCATCGGCGTAGGGATGGCTTTTTCCGCCCGGTTGAAGAAAGAAAATCACCGCGTATTCTGCATGATGGGCGATGGCGAAACCTGCGAAGGCGAGATCTGGGAAGCCGCGAACACCGCAAGCTCTTACAGGCTCGGGAACCTTATCGGAGTGGTGGACAGAAACAAGCAGCTCATGGGCAGCTTTGACGACGATTACATTCACCTCGAGCCCTACGCGGATAAGTGGCGGGCGTTCAACTGGAACGTGGTCGAAATCGACGGCCACGATATGAACCAGATTGTCGACGCACTCGATAGCCTGCCTCCGTCGAATTCCGACAAACCCACTGCCATTATTGCGGCTACGACTAAAGGCAAAGGCGTGAAATTTATGGAACGCAACCTTGCCTGGCATGCCGGCGCCTTGAGCGAAGCCGATAAGGAAAAAGCCATGGTCGACATTGAAGCCGATTTTGCCCGGATTGGAGGTTCGAAATGACGAGAGTTACCTTCACCTTGGGCGCTATTCTCTCGGCCAGGTCGGTCACCAGCGACACTATCGTCGAACTGGCGCAGAAACACAAGAATATCTGGGCGATTACTGCGGATACCGGCAGCTCGTTAAAGCAATTCAAACAAGAGTTCCCCGATAGATACATCGATGTCGGCGTGGCGGAGCAAAATGTGGCCGGCATTGCGGCCGGGCTCGCGCTTGAGGGCAATATACCCTTCATCTACGGCATGATTCCATTCATGGTCATGCGCGCCTGCGAACAGAACCGTACCGCCATCTGCTACCAGGACCTGCCGGTGCGCTTTATCGGGACCGGGGGCGGCCTGACCTCCGGAGCCGGTTCCACCCATAATGCGATGGAGGACATCGGCATTATGAAGTCGCTGGTCAACATGACAGTGCTTTCGATCGGCGATCCGAACATGGTGCGGGACATCATGCTCCTCAGCATGGACCATCCGCATCCGATGTACCTGCGCCTGGCTGAGGGCAAGAAAGACCGCATGCTTTATGAGCCGGGCAAGTATGCCTTTCAGATCGGCAAGGGGCTGACGGCGCGCGAAGGTAAAGACGCTACCATCATCGCCCACGGAGAAATGGTCTTCGAAGCACTCGAAGCTGCCAATCTTCTCGCCGGCGAAGGAATCGATACCCGCGTTGTGGATATGTATTCCGTCAAACCGCTCGATAAGGAGCTTCTCTTCAAAGCCGTCACCGAGACAGAAAATCTCCTCGTGCTTGAAGACCACCTGATGGACTGCGGGCTGGCCTCCAGTATCGCGGATGCTTTTGCCGATGAGGGTATTTACCCGAAGAAATTCAAGCGTCTTGGCATCCCGCAGGTCTATGCCGGCTTCGGCAGCGGTGAAGCGTTACGCAGGAAATACGGCTACGACAAAACCGCGGCGGCGACGGCCGTAAAGATGATGCTTACACCTGCATTGTCACGGGCGTAAGTCTCGAACTCTGCTACACCGCCGCCAGATTCCCGGCCAAAGCCGGCGCAATTACTGCGTCCGCGCTTCCGACGACATCGATTGTTCCCAGGTGCTCCAACCCGAACCCATCCCGTAGGGGCAATGCTCCAGCACCGCCTCGATCTGCCGGAGCTTTCCATTCTCGATCTTGAATAGTTCGGCGATCTCCCAGGTCCAGGGAGTGGTAGGACCGGCGGTAACTGTACGCCCATCCGGCGTCTTGAACGTGCGGGTCTTGCCGGCGGCATGATCAAAGAAAGTAAAGCCCAGAACCAGGCCGCGTTCCCGATCGACCACCAGGAAACGGCGGTCCCGCACGCGAGTCACAAAATGGAGCAGTCCCGACTGAAACTGCTTCTTGCAGCTCCATGCAGGCGAATATGCCGCATCGTTCCGTTCTGGCGATTTCTCCTGCGAACTGCGCACATCGGCTGGTATGGTCAACGAAGGATTATTGGTCGTCTGCATGCCGTTTTCGATCCGGTTGCAGTTGTCGGTGAAAGGGTACACTCCCTTGCCATCGTTCAACTGAATGCCGGAAAAATACATATTCGCGGTCTTGATCAGGTCTGCGCGGCTAGCGCGTTCCGCGGGAGGAATCGCTTCCAGGAATACAGGATTGGGACTTCCCAGTTTCTCCAGGCTCTCGGCGCCACTCGGCTGGCGCGCCACGATGGTCTCGATCTCGGAAATCTTCCGGTTTTCTATTTTTAGGCGAAGGGCCAGGATTGCCGGCAGGCCTGCCTCGCGGATGGTGCCGAAAAATGCTACCTCTCCGGCATCCGGGTCCGCGATGTAGAGCTTGTAGGTTCCCTTGCCCGTCATGGTATTCCAAAGCCCGTCTCCCAGTTTCAGCCTCTGGCCGTTCTCGGTGAACTTGACCGTCTTCGTTACCGGCAGATGCGAGGGGTCATTGGCCACCATGGCAGTGAGATACTGATCGACGAAACCTTCCAGACATGCGCGGTCACAAGGCGCTGCCAAAGTACCACGCGTTTGGCCATTGGCGGCCCGGGCCGGGTTTGGGCCCAGTATCATACCGGCCGTCAGGATGAATAAGCCGGATATCAAGAACCGTAGAAATCTCTGCTTCATTTCCTTACCTCCCTGTCGTGTTGCGGGTCGTCTTTACGCCGGTTCCCGTGCAATCCTCAGCTTCCCAGCCAGTTT
>JAJXXG010000990.1 GCA_021781255.1 Acidobacteriota bacterium | reverse complement strand
TGTCATGGGCGAAGCGGCTCAGCTTAGTGATTTCGATACGGTTAAGAAGCGGTTGCTTAGCTCTCGTTACACTATGAACTTCCAGAACGGCGTCAAGTTCAGCCTTGATGTTATTACTCCTGATACATTTACTGCGGCCACCATGTCATCGCTGATGAATGCAGCAGCCATGTACAAGAAAATGAGCGGAACTCCGATCGAGCAGCAGGCTATCGACAACACCAAAATTGACTCGAGCGCCGGCATTCTTGAAGTGCGGTATGCCTCTTCAGACAATCAGTTTTCAACGTTGTTGCACTCGTCACTTTTTCAGACGGTGGTCCACTAGCGAGCTGTGGCGCAGTGCACCGGATGGTGCTTAGTCACTGACTGAAAGAGGTTCTGGGCCGGAGGACATGGCCGCGATCTCAACCCGGTTACGGCCGGATCTCTTGGCTGCATAGAGAGCGCTATCTGCGGCTTCGATAATCTGGATGACGGATGATCCGCGCTGGGGAGTCACTGTGGCGCAGCCTGCACTTACGGTCACTATGCCAGTGTCATTTCCTTCATGACGTAGCGCGCGCTTCTCAACAGCCGCACGCAGTTGCTCGGCGAGTTCAAATGCTCCCTGGCCGTTTGTCGCGGGCAACACGATCGCAAATTCTTCGCCACCGAAGCGAGAGACGAGATCCGCCGGTCGTCTCACCACGTCTAGGGCCGCCTCGGCGATCTGTTTCAGGCAGCTATCCCCGCGTATGTGGCCATAGAGGTCGTTGTAGGCCTTAAAGTGATCGACGTCGAGCAATATCAGAGAAAGCGGCAGTCGTGTACGTATGGACCGCCGCCATTCAATAGTCAGTACCTCGTCCAGGCGGCGGCGGTTGGCGATGCCGGTAAGTCCGTCCACTGTAGCCAACGCTTCGAGTGCAAGATAGGCGCTCTGCAGATCCTCCTCAGATGATTTCCGAGTGGTAATATCGCGCGAGACATTTACGAATCCTATGATTTCGCCGGTTTTTGGGTCGGGATAGGGACTCAGGTTCGCTTCAAGCCAAGTGTAGTTGCCATCCTTGCGCCGCATGCGATAAGAAACTTCCTTCACGACCGCGCCCCGCGCGATGGCGGCCAGTTGGCTTCGCATCATGGGCACATCTTCCGGATGCCCCAGCTGTTCGTAGGTGTTGCCGAGCAGCTCCTCGGGTGTCCAGCCCAGGATGTCCACGCAGGCTGGAGAGACATACTTCCTTGTGCCGTCGAGCAGCCCCATGATGATGATGTCTCGCGAGTGCTCAGCAATCAGCCGATAGCGTGCCTCGCTTTCGAGCGCCAGCTGTTCCAGGCGGCGCCGCTCTGCGAGGACCATGGCCAGCACAGCAACGGAAAAGATACATGCGGCCAGAAAGAGTTGAAAAACCCACATCGCCGGAATCGGAGACCCCGGACGGATCAGCATGAGCGGACCGTGCCCGAGGGAAGTAAAGGCACTTCCGAGGATGGCTATGAGTACGACGCCGATCACCCCGCCAGCGAATCCGAGATAGGTGACAGTTAACAGCAGCGCAGGAAAGTCTAGGAAAAACAGCGGAAGAGAACTCTGGCTGAAGATCAGACAGGAAAATAGCGCGGTCGTTAGAAGCAGAAGTAAGGTATTAGACAGTTGACGACGCCCAAACGGCATGGCGATGTCGCCAGTGGTCAGGCCAACCACCAGTGGAACGACGATACCGAGGCCGAGTGCTCCCGTGAAAAACCAGCTAAAGGTGTAGTTCCAGGAGAATGTATGCAGAAGCAGGTATTGAGCTACGGAGACCAACGCTGCGGATGCGGCCGACGGAAGTAATGCTCCAAAGCCGATCAGCGTCAGCAGCCGGCCCAGCCCGATCGGTGGGGGAGCGAAATCAAGGATTCGTCCAATCAGGTAGGCCGCCAGTGCAACCTCCACTATGTCCGCACTGACATGACAAATTCCTTGAAGCAAGGGATAGTGAAGCAGCCATCGTGCCGCCAGTGAGCCGGCAAAACCGGAGGTCAGAAAAAGTGTCCATTTCCTTGTGCCCGCGATCAGGATGATGGCGGTGAGGAACCCATTCGTCCACCACAGAGGATACAAGTCGTGATTACTGCCCGCCAGGGCAAGATTGGCTGTAGCAACGATTCCAATTACCAGGCTTAGTCCAAGAAAGGAGGCAACTCCGCGCATCAGAGCAGATTGTAGAAATTTCCTCCTGCGCATTCCCTTTGAACTCCAGACCATATTGAAAATAAAAGATTTATCGCGGGGGAAAATACAGGCAAAACTTACCTATCTGATTTGAACGAAGAACATCTGAATCGGGACGTCTTAAGCGTACTACTGCATAGACAGGTGCGTCTGCCAAGTCGTTTTATCGGCAGGACCAATTAGTACCGTTAAAGTTCCCTGTTGCCCTGAGTCAAGCGACGGTCCGGAAACCTTATGAACGTGGCCAGTAGCGTCTGTGAAAGTGAGACTGACCGGTCCTGCACCTTGTACCTTAAAACGATACGAGTAAGCGGCCCCGGCTGCAAGAGAATCGACTCCGAAGCTTGCACTTGGGTAATCCATCTCGAGGAGCTGGAGCGCAGAGCCGCTATGGTTTTCTATTTTTACGCTTATAAAGGGTGAACGACACCCTGAGCAGATCAGGGTAAATACCACGAGGGAGAGTAATGACAGTCGTTCGAGTTGTTGCTTCATATTCCTGACTTGCGCTGCAGTATTCGCGCGGTAAGCACCACGCCTGTTTCGTTATTATGCAGCGTAATCGGGAACGCTAAAACATTCCATACCCACTCCTCCCCTTTGCGAGGCAAGTTGAGCAGGCCACGATAAGTCCGATCGATATATGTTTCGCGGGTTGCTGCCACGGTACGCAAGATTTCCCGCCAGTCATCGGCCAGTTCAGGCATTTCGACAAACATGTTTCGCCCTGGAAACCACTCGCGGGGACGCTCCAGGAGCCGCGCACAGGATTCATTCACGTAATGCCAGTCTCCATCCCCGTTCAATATTTCGAGCACCACATCCTCGCCCATCGCCATGTTGATTCTTGAGTAGAAAAAATCCCGGGCATCGACCACCACCGGCTTACCTCGGCGTTTGGCCTCAAAGGAGCGTAATGCCGTTACAAGGTCATCAATCGAACTGTACCCTTTCAGCAGATGCATATCTTCGGGACCGCCGAAACGGCGTTCAAGGGTAGCCGATAGGATGATGATCGGCACCTCCGGATGCTGGCGGCGCAATTTGGCTGCTACTTCCGTACCGAATTTTCCTGCACCAAGATGATAGTCGAGCACTGCGATATCGATCTGATCAAGTAATGCCTCGGCTTCTTCAACGGTGGTGGCCGTTTCCGTAAGGTAGCCCCATTTACGGAGAATGGTCGACCGGAGCAATAGGTTCTCCGGATGATCGTCAAGCAGCAGTACGCGAACAGGTTCTGCGACCACCTGTAAACCGCCACTTCCGTTTGGTTCGTTTTTATCGATCATGTGCTTGTTTGGATGCTACCTTCTTTAAGATTCGATGTAACGGCCTGACCGACTAAGTTTGAGGCTTTCGGCGGATCTGCCTGAGAAGCTCGGGCAGGCGGTTAAAGACAGCAGAAGACTTCAGCCACTGCCGGTTATCAATGGCCGGATAGCCACTCACCACTTTGCCCGCCTCAACATCGTTGGCAATTCCCGACTGGGCAGTGGCAATGACGCCATCTCCTATGGTGCAATGACCAGCAACCCCTACTTGCCCCGTCAGGATCACATTTCGACCCACGCGAGTTGAGCCCGCAAGCCCAACTTGCGCACATAGCAAAGTGTTTTCCCCGACGCTTGATCCGTGGCCGACCTGCACAAGGTTGTCGATCTTCGCACCGCGCCCGATGCGCGTTTCCCCGATACTTGCGCGATCAATGCAGGCGTTGGCCTGCACCTCTACCTTGTCGTCAAGAATCGCCGGGCCAGATTGGGTGATCTTATGCCAATTTCCTGTCGAGTCTTTCGCAAAGCCGAAGCCATCCGAGCCGACTACTGCGCCGTTTTGGAGGATCACATGATCGCCAAGCCTGCATTTTTCCCGCACAACCGAGTGAGCATGTGCAAAAAAGAAATTACCGATTGCAACATCGGGGTAGATCACTACATGGGGAAGGATCGTCGCATGGTCCCCAATGCTTACCCCGCGTCCAATCACCACGTAAGCCCCGATGTGCGCACTGTGTCCAAGTTTGGCGGAGTCATCGATGACCGCAGTAGGGTGAATGCCCGGCTCGTACACTGGCGGTGGATTGAAAAGTTCAATAGCTTTGGCAAATGACAGGTAGGGGTTGGAGGACCTTAATGTTGCCGTTGGCAGTGCAGGGAAATCAGGATTTACAAGAATGGCGCCTGCGGCCGTCGTATGGGCAAGTGATGCATACTTGGGATTCGCGACAAAGGTCAGGTCGCTTGCAGTGGCCTCTTCAATTCCTGCCACTGCTGTAATCTCAGTCTCTCCGTCTCCGTTCAGCGTGGCTCCCAGGCGGTCCGCCAACTCCTTCAACTTCATAGCGACGATTGTATCTTGCCGAGACCTGAATGTTCGTCCGGAAACAATTGTTCTTGAGACGGTAGTAGAGGAGGCATCTTTGCAGCGCCTGCCCCAGCACGTTGACTGCCTCCTAAAAGGGCAATTACTTCAAAAGCTGTGATCGAGCTCCGCGGTATCCAGATTCGCTGCGTGTTGCTGCGCAGGTCGGGAGGAGTCAGGAAAATGCCAGGCGGCGTCACCAAGGTTTGATCATTCTCAGCAAGCCCTTCGACTACATCTCCATCTTTAAGCGTAAGGCGAAGCCACAAGCCTCGGCCGCGTGGTCGTCCAGCAAAGCTTTTTCGCAGGAGGCGCTCCGGGTTTTCTATCTCTCCGGAATTGAAGTCCCGCACAAAACAAAGCCACTTAAGCTGCGCATAAAAGACCGGAAGGATCTTGCCATCCAGACTCAGTACTTCCAGCTGGTCCCCGTCTGCCCAGAGGTTACTGGAGAGATATCCGGCAAGCCATTCCTGATTTAGCATCCGCGCAACGATTTTTTTCCTGGAGGTAGGCATAACAACTCTTTATGCCAGATTGTCGCACGGCTATCCGACTGAAGCCGCGGAAATAGTGCAAGGCGGGGTAGCCCATGACTGGAAAGATGTGTTAAAGTACTGCTTTGTGTAACCTCTAGGATGATCCATAAGCTATTCATTTTCAGAGGCTTAGATTGGGATCAGCTGAACGGTTTCAAGACCGCTTCTGCAGACTGGCAAGGCATGCATGCCCGACTATATTTACCTTCTCGAGAACCGGCTTTCTCCCGCCCAGCGTAACGCATTACAACTTGTGCGCGACATCGCTCGGGACGCCTCGATGACCGTTTTCCTGGCCGGAGGAGCTGTCCGCGATCTGACAAGCGGCTCTTCGGTTCGCGATCTTGATTTCACGGTTCAAGGAAACGCCCTCAAGTTATTGAAAAAACTTGAGAAAAGTGGCGTTGTGTTGCTTGGAGAGCATGAGCCTTCAAGGAGTATGTCTCTCTGGTTTCCAGGCAGCGTACGAGTAGAGGTGTCAACTACCCGGCGCGAAGAATATCCAAAGCCTGTCAAGCGGATTTATCACTGGGTGACTATTCACGAAGACCTGCGCCGGCGTGATTTCACAGCCAATGCGATGGCCCTCTCGCTGAATGAAAGCTCCTATGGCCTATTGCTCGATCCTTTAAACGGGGTCGCAGATATTGAGGCAAGGTTGTTGCGCCTCGCCAGCAACTATGGCTTCCTGGAGGATCCTTCGCGACTGGTTCGCGCATGGCGACTTCACCATAGGCTTGGGTGGGAACTGGAGGAGCGGACCCTCGTACGTTACCAGAACGCGAAGGAAGAGGGAGTCATCTCGGCAATTCCTCATTATTTGCTCGGAGTGGAAATTGAAGCTATTGCCCACGAGGAAGATGCACTTGGCGCCTTGAAAGCTTTGGAAGCCGAGGGCTGGATGAAACATCTGGATCCTGCGTGGACCTCAGCTAAGGCAGACAGCACCGGATTGGCGGCACTGCACCGCACACTTACGCAATTACAAATTCAAGGTGTGTATCCTGACCCATCGGCAGCACAGATGGAACTCCTGACGGCCAAGATGCAGCCCAAAGAGCTTGCAGGCCTGAAAAAGCTCTTCCCAAACCCCGGCTTCATGGCGCAATGGGAGAGCCTGGAATCTGATGCGAAAGAGTTTGCCAGAGTGCTGAGTGGCAAGGATGCTGCCAGCCCCTCGGCTACATGGAAGCTGCTTACCTCGTATCAGGCTGAGCCAGTGTTGTGGCTTGCCTTTAGCAGCAAGTCGGCTCCGGTTCAGACTAAGTTCAATAACTTTTTCAATGTCTGGCCCGATGCAAAGCAGAGGGTTCCTCTCGCCCTCCTTCTGGAGATGAGAATCACGCCAGAATTGCCTGGCTATGATGACCTTCTGCAGGAAATCTTCTTTCACCTGATTGACGGGCAACTGCAGACGGAAGAAGAAATGCGCGCATTTCTTGAGCCATATTCGCCTCCTGCGCCGCCCGCACCCGTTAACGTACGGAAGACTCGCGGCCGTCGTGCTGAGCGCGTACGGATCGAAGAAGAGCTTGAGGAAGAGACAGATCTTCATGAGGATGCGGAGTTGGCCGCTGAGAGCGAAGACGATATGGATGAGGAGCGGCCAGAATCCGACGATGCGCCTCCTCCACCAAAGCCAGCTCTAAAGTCAGTGCTTCCTGGGGAGAAGACTACTGCGGATGGCAGCAAAAAAGGCTCATCGTCGACATCGAAGAAGGGACCTCTCCAGCCAGCCGGAATCGTAGAGGCAGCTACTTCGAAACAGAGTCAAGCTGCGCCAAAGCCAGCAGGCAAGGGGAAAGCTGCGAAAGCCGTTCCAGCTCCCAAGCAGGAGGCGAAGCCTAAGCAGTCTACGCCTGCCCAGTCCCAAAAGGTAGCCAAGTCTACGCCCGCGAAAGCGATACAAAAACAAGTCAAGCCCGTGCCGAAAAAAGTCGTTGCCGCGAAGCCAACTCCAGCAAAGAAGCAAGCTGGCAAAGCAGTCCCGAAGAAAATTGCTTCTAAAGCTACCCCCAAGTCAGCTCCATCCAAAGCAGCAGCTAAGTCAAAGCCCGAGCCCAAGGCACATGGAAAGAAAGCGGCGGCGAAGAAGAAGCACTGAGAGGGATAAAAGGAAGGTCTACAGAATCTCTTTGCGTCTAGGAGAAGGCGAGCTGAACGGGCGCGAAGATGCAGTCAATATCTGTTATATTCATTAAGTCAGCACACCGCAGAAGCAGTTCTTCAAGGCGCCATGGTGTAATTGGTTAACACGCCGCCCTCTCAAGGCGGAGAGTTCGGGTTCGATCCCCGATGGCGCTACCATAATGAAATCAGTACCTTAACTTGGCTTTTTAGCCTCAAAGGTAGTCCTGATTTTCGGGTCTGGTGACGCTGTGGTGACTCCAGCACTCGAACTCACCACCTTGCACCCGCTCTCAAACGTGTGGTGGCAATCGATTCGGCTCGCCGAAGATCGAATCCAGCCTACCTACCGCCTCTGAGAGGAACTCAGGGCTCAAGTGCTGATATCTGGCCGCCATTCGCAGATCCTTGTGCCCCAGCAACTGAGCGACGGTGTGAATGTCCGCACCCTGCATTCTGAGCCAGCTTGCGGCAGTGTGACGAAGATCATGGAAAGTGAAGTCCTCGATCTGTAATCTCCTGCAGACGCACGCAAATCCTTTACTGATGTTGTCCGGCGTGCATTTCTCAGCGAGCGGAAAGACCCGGTCCATCTGCCTGAGGCTTGGCGTCCACTGGCTTGCAAGTACCTGGGTGGCCAACTGGTTGAGGTGAACAACTCGACCGTCTCCGTTCTTGCTCTGGGGAAGCAGTATACGCCCGCCCTTCAGGTCTACATCGAGCCAGCGCAGGCCCAGTATCTCGCCCCGTCTCATGGCCGTGAATGCAGCAAGCGCAGCAATGGGGCGCAACCAGTCCGGACACTCAGCCAAAAGAGCACGTAATTCCGTCGGCTGAAGGTATCGAACGCGCCCCGCCGGCACACGCGGTGCCTTTAATTTGAGTGCTGGATTCAAGGGGATGAGTTCCCATTCAAGCGCCAATCCCATCAGGTGCTTCAGCACATTCAATTCCTTCAACGCCGTTCCCGGCGAAACCTCACCAGCGCGCTTTGTGACAAAGTGCTGAACGTCTGCACGACGAATATCTGACAGGGGCATCGCGCCGAACTCGGGCCGCAATTGATTCTCGATGATGCCGCGGGTGCGCTCATAACTTCCTGGAGTGAGACGCGACTTCTGGAATTGCAAGTATCGAGGCAGCAAAGTGGCAAAGGTTTCCCTTGTCGGTGGAGCATATCCCAGCGTGCGCTGCTTTTCTGCGCGTGCCCGCTCAGCCTCTACCAGAGTGCGTGCCTGCTGCAAAGTATGCGCGTTAAGCTTGCGTCTGCGCCTGCGCCCGTGTGAGTCAATCCAGCTCGCCCAGAATTGCCCCGGGCGGTCTTTGCGTGTGTAAATCCCGTCACGATCTCTTGTTTTACCGCGCGGCATGGACCTTCTCCTTCTCTTTTTTAGCCAGTGAGCGCCGGTTGCGTACCGACTCAAGGTGTCCGCAATACTGCTCGCAATATTTGCGTGCATGCTGCGACTCGACGCGGAATGGCCGTTGGCAGTCGGGCCGGGCACAAAGTCGGAACTTGGCCGATTGCAGCAGGTCGATCGTTATGGTCGCGCGGATCGCCTCTTCGCAGCCCTGGAATTCCAGCAGGTGATACGGGGGGGCAGGCTGTAGCTGGATCGAGCGGGCAACGTTATTGTCTAGGACTTCCACTCGGCCATCGCCCTCAGATTTGAATAACCATGATGAGATCGATCTTGTGAGAGCGCGCTTAAACTGCTCCTGCAATTGCCACACAACGGAGACCGCAATGGGGGAAACCCAGCTTTTCGGTACTTTCTGCATTGGTCTCATTTCACAAGGGACGCCATCGGGTGGGCGGCTGCCCCACCAGCCCCATTTATTGAGGAAACTCAGCAGAGCGGCGGTATCGCCGGGACGCAGCCCAAAAAATTCGTGCCGCATCATCCAGGCATCAGCCAACTTGTTCTTTTGCTTGTGGCTGATCGTTGGCTTCAACAAATCGCCAACATCGTGCCCGTCGCTTTGACGCATGTTCGGCCCAGGCTCCAATACCCATTCGACCTGGACCGGGCGGAATTCCAAAGAAAAAGGAATTTGCAGATGTGCCACGATGTGTGCCTACCTCCGTGTCATGTTTCAGTGCCACAGTAGTACGCGTAGATCATGGCATGACAAATAAGGAGAGTCAATGACGAGCAGCAACAAATCAATCCAACCTGAGTATTTAGGTGTCGCGGAAGCCGAAATTATGACCGGACGCAGCGAACGGACCTGGCGCAAGGACGCATACAGCGGCCGGATCGCCAGCGTCAAGGTTGGGCGCAGACTGTTGATACCGGTAAGTGAGATCAAGCGTGTGATGCAGGAGGGTCTGCGGCCTCGCGTGGAGGGGCTATGAGGCCCGCTGCGCAAGCTGCACAACGACGCCAGCCATACGTGGTGAGCGCCGAGGCGCCGGCGATCACCTGGTCAGACTACGCCCGCATTGCGCCCGGCGAGTATCTGGCGTACTGCCGCGCTGCACGGGTCTATCGTGACCCAGGATTTCGTCGGTGGGTATGCCTGCTGCGATGGGAGGTACTCGACGGGTCCAGCCACAAGGTGATAGCTCGACTACCCATGTGGTTTGCACTCGGCAAAGACGCCGAGCCGCACGCGGGTCGGCGCTCACTCTATTGGCGGGAGTGGGTCCGGGCGGCCGGGGCTTCACCAACGCGCGCTGACCGCCTCGCACCCACCGTATTCAGACGGCGGATGGCACGAGTGAGCGTCCGCAACACGGCTGGTGACGCGCCTTACTCGGTTGTGGCGGAGATACTGCATTATGAGACGGGCGCTCATGGCGAGTCCTCTGTTCAACCTGTCACCTAGTCAGGTTTGGCAAGTGGTAACTGTAACTCTTAGAGTGTTTTAGCGCAGATTCGTGGCAGACAAAAGACAAAAGGCTCGGCGCTGGCCGGCGTCGCGGTGTAACCACTCTCAACTCCACACCCAGGGGCGGGCGGCTTGCGCTTCCCGCCCAAAGGCAGGCTTAAGCACCGTGCGCTCGACCTTGACTCTTCACGCCTACCAGCATGGGACAGACACTATCCGGCCCCAGGGGGGGGAGACCCATTGCCGCGCCAACAATACCTGATGCCCAGTATAGAAATTTTCTGACTACAATTTTTTTCATTTCTGATTTTCTATAGTCCCAGTGGCGGCATAGGTCAAAA